>DAOUZD010000181.1 GCA_030665795.1 Dehalococcoides sp. | reverse complement strand
CTGAGCGAGGTGGGGAAGTGGGTATAGATATTAGCCGACTGCTGGTGGAAACAGGAATGGCTCAAAGCCGCAGCGAGGCGAATAGGTTGATTGCTCAGGGGGGTACTGTTATAGCTGGTGAGACGGTAACCAGTCGCATAGCCTTGGTTCAAAGTGGCACTGTTATCAAAGTGGGTAAACGCCGCTTTGCTAAAGTAATTAATACTGATAAATAGCCTAGAAAGGAAGAGAAGATGGAAGGTTTACGTATTCCTGGACCTACCCCCTGCCCGGCAGAAGTTCTGCAGGCAATGGCCCGGCAAATGATAAACCATCGCGGGCCGGAGATTGGGCAGATACTGAATGACGTAACCGCTAAACTAAAGCAGTTATTCCAGACTAAAGGTGATGTCTTTCTGCTTACTTGTTCGGGCACAGGTGGCTTGGAGGCAGCTATCGTTAATACGCTATCTCCGGGAGATAAGGTGTTATCCGTATCTATCGGTTTCTTCGGTGAACGCTTTACCACTATTGCCGAGCAATTTGGCGCTGAGGTAATCCCGCTCCGCTACGAATGGGGCCGGGTGGCGGATACCGATGATATTCGTCGGGCGCTCCAGGCGGAGCCCAAAATTAAAGCGGTGCTGGTCACCCATAACGAGACTTCCACCGGCGTTACCAATGACTTGGCTTCCATTAGCTCCACAGTCAAGGAATTTGATAAATTACTGCTGGTTGATGCCATTAGCAGCTTGGGCTCAATTGACCTGCCCGTGGATGACTGGCACTGTGATGTTACCGTCACTGCTTCCCAGAAAGGGTGGATGGTGCCTCCCGGCCTGGCGATGGTCAGCGTCAGTCCAGAGGCATGGCAAGCCCATGCTAAGGCTAAGATGCCTCGTTATAACTGGGATTTTACCAGAGCCAGGAGTTATCTCGAAATAGGACAAACGCCCTGGACACCAGCCGTTTCGTTCGTATTTGCTCTCTCGGTGGCGCTGGAAATGATGCTGAAGGAAGGTTTGACTAATATCATCGCCCGCCATGCCCGCGTCGGTAAGGCTGCCCGAGATGGGGTGAAATCACTCGGGTTATCCCTTTTTGCTGATGAAAATTATGCCTCCAATACGGTTACCGCGGTTGCGGTGAAGGAAGGACTTGATGGCAAACAACTGCTTAAAATTATGAGGGAGGAGCACCAGATAGTGCTGGCTGGGGGACAGCAAAGTTTAGCCGGTAAGATATTCCGCATTGGTCACCTGGGCTGGGTAACCGAGGATGATATTGAGACCATAATATCAGCCCTGAGGGTAGCATTACCCAAAGCAGGTGCACTATAAATTACAATGAAAATAGACGTACCAAAACTAGTGCTGCTGGTACTATCGGGTTTTCTCATCGTGCCATTGGCATTGTTCAACGGCTGCATTGGTCAGGAAGATACCGATTTAGAAGCGCAGATAATTGAAGACGTCACTCTTGAAGAAGCGTTTACTTTAATGGAAGATAACCGATACAATGAGGATTTTATCATTATCGATGTCCGAACTCCGGAGGAATATGCCAGTGGACGTATCGAAAAGGCAATTAATCTGGATTACTATTCCGAAACTTTTGCTGATGAACTCGATACGCTTGATAAAGACAAGACTTATCTTATCTATTGCCGAAGCGCCCGCCGTAGTGGCCAGGCTTTAGATATGATGGCAGAACTCGGTTTTGCTGAGGTTTACAACATGCTGGGAGGAATGGTTCGGTGGGAAAGGGTAGGGTTGCCGACGGTAAAATAGGCTTTAGTTGTGGCAGAGATTTTAAAAGAGGGGCGAAGCCCCTCTTCTTGTTATTCCCCCCTCGCTTAAATTGACTTGACCTATTGGCGGTGTTATCATAATCAAAAAGGATAGTTGGTTAATCTCTGAAGCTGGATTAGCCCATAATGAGATGTCAGCGCTGAGTGAGCTTATTGAAGAAATCGCCCGTTGCCAGCGGTGTGAAATAGCTAAATACCGAACTAAGGTGGTCCCCGGTGAGGGACCAGAGGATGCGGAAATAATGTTCGTTGGCGAGGCACCAGGCTGGCATGAAGACCAGCAGGGGCGACCTTTTGTTGGACCGGCGGGACAATATCTAGAGCAGTTGTTGGCTTCCATTGGCTTAAAGCGCGAGCAGGTTTATATTGCTAATGTCATTAAGTGCCGACCGGCGGCTAACCGCGACCCCTTACCGACTGAAATACGTAACTGTCAGGAGTGGCTGGAACGCCAGGTTGAGATAATCCGCCCGAAGATGATTGTAACTCTAGGGCGTTACTCGATGGCCAAGTTCTTCCCGGGTAAGAGCATCAGTAAGATTCACGGTATGGCGCAAAAGCGGGACAACGTTATCTACTACGCCATGTACCACCCGGCGGCAGCCCTCCATCAGCAGAGTCTCCGCCAGGCAATAGAGGCGGATATGCTTAAGATTCCAGTCCTCCTCGCCGAGTCGAAAACGGTACCAGAGGTCCAACCCCAGCCCCAGCAGTTAACTATGTTTGAGGAATAAATTTATGACCAAGTCAAGGTTAAGACTTATCCCCATCGGTGGGCTAAGTGAAATCGGCAAGAACATGATGGCATTAGAATATGAGGATGACATTATTGTCATTGATGCCGGACTTATGTTCCCCGGCGAGGAAATGCTGGGCATCGACTTAGTCATTCCTGATATCAGCTATCTGGTGGAGAATCGGGAAAAACTAAGAGGTATCGTTATCACCCAT
>DAOUZD010000062.1 GCA_030665795.1 Dehalococcoides sp. | reverse complement strand
GTGAAAGCGAAGCTTCAGCGCTGTGCGGAACTAGAGATAAGAAAAAAGGAAAGGGAAAAGCTACTGGCGCAATCGGCAAAACAGGAAAGCATTTACAAAGAACTGGCCAAAGCTTTCGGTAAGGGGGGGATACAAGCCCTGCTGATTGAAATGGCACTCCCTGAAATTGAAGTTGAAGCCAATAGGCTACTGGGACGAATGACCGACAATAGAATGCACGTCAAGTTCGAAACCCAGCGGGAAACAAAGAAAGGGGACGTTATTGAAACCCTAGATATAACTATCTCCGACGAATTAGGAACACGAAACTACGAAATGTTTAGCGGCGGTGAAGCCTTCCGTATCAACTTTGCCATTCGTATTGCTCTGTCTAGGTTGCTAGCCAGACGGGCCGGCGCACCACTCCCCACCTTAATCATTGATGAAGGCTTTGGCACGCAAGATAGTACTGGCATCGAAAAACTAAAAGACGCGATAAACTCGATTCAAGAGGACTTTGACAAGATACTGGTCATCACGCATATTGAGGAACTGAGGGATGCCTTCCCCACCCGCATTGATGTTATCAAGACTAGCGAAGGCTCAACACTGTCCGTAAGCTAGCCATTTATAGTCCCAGGTCGGCAGCAATACCCTTCATCGCTGCCAGCCCCAGCTCGATAAACTCATCAAGCTCAAGCCCGATTTCACTACATAAAGCGATTTGTTCCCGATTCGCCCCGGCGGCAAAGCTCTTTTCCTTAAATTTTTTCTTCACCGAGCTAGCCTCAAGAGCAGCCAATTTCTTATCGGGACGAACCAGAGCCGCAGCAGTGATTAAGCCGGTTAACGGGTCAGCACAAAACAAAGCCTTATCCAGCTTCGTCTCACAAGAGACGCCATGCCTCTCATTATGACAAAGAATGGCATGCGCCATCGCCTCACTGGCGCCCAACTCTCTCGCCAGGTCAGCCCCCAGCTTACTGTGACTGTTCATATCACCCTCGGTAAGCTCGACATCAATGTCATGCAGTAACCCGGTAAGGCCCCACCCCTCTTCATCCTCCCCAAAGCGTTTGGCTAGAGCCCGCATAATCGCCTCGGTAGCTAGCATATGCTTGACCAGATTTTTATTCTCAACATTGGCTTTAACCGAGTCAAGCGCTTCCTCACGATTCATTCAGGCTTCCCTCCTTTCTAGGCGGTCTTAATAATAATATTACCATAAATCCGCTAGCACTAAGCAAAGAATCTGGCAGTATATTTCTTATCAAACTTTCCTGATGACTGGTCTCAAGCGTGAGACGAGTATCAGTCCGATAACACTGATTGCGGCATACATTAAGAAAGCCGACTGATAGCTGCCGCTGATGTCAAATATGTGACCAGCCAGAAGCGGACCAATCGCCATCCCTCCGGTGCCACCAAACATAATCACAACTCCCATGATGACACCATGCGAACTCAACCCAAATAGCTCAGCGATAATTGGTGATATCAAAGCCGATAAGCCACCATAGCCAAAACCATAGATGACCGCAAATAGGTAAAGCATCCACAACTCTTTGGCTACCAATAGCCAGAATAAAGAAACTGACAGAAAAACAAAGCCAATAACATACGCTGGCCTATTACCAATTCGGTCACCAGCCATACCCAGCAGAATCCTGCCGGGGATGCTTACCGCGCCAATAACCGGTATAATCAGAGCCGCGCTGGCTGCAGAGATACCCAGACCGATGGCATGAGAAACAATATGTACCAAGATAGTGCCTTCACCCATAGTAAAGCAGAGCAATGCCATAACCAGCGTCCAAAATTGCCAGCTACGAAGTGCTTCCCGAAGAGAAAATCCCGTATCCGGTGAACTAACCTTTACCTCCAGCTCACCCTCACCGTAGGGCAATTGTCCCATTTTACCCGGGTCACGCCGAAGAAACTGCGCCGTCAATATAATCGTTACTAAAGCGGTGATACCGACCACAATATAGGAAGTGCGCCAGCCATAACTGGAGATAAGCCATTGCGCTATCGGGGGTATAATCACCATACCCACACCGATACCCGAAATAATAATGCCATTCATGGTACCCCTTCTCTTGGCAAACCACCGGGCTATCGTAGATTGCAATGGGATAACGGAAGCACTCATGCCCAGGGCCACCACCACCCCGTAGAAAAGGTATAGCTGCCAGACAGTACTTGTCTGTGACACCAATAAATAGCCCAAACCTAAAAAGAAACCACCGACCGTCAGCACTACCCTGGGGCCAAACCGGTCAGTTAGTCTCCCGGCAAAGACGCCAAGAATACCGGTAAGGAAGAAAGACAACGAGAAAGCGCCCGAGGTCATTGCCTTCGTCCAGCCAAATTCGGCCAGCAAAGGTTCAAAAAAGATGCCAAAGCTGTAGTATGCCCCCCACATCATCAGCATCAGCAGGAAAGCCACCACCACTATAATATAGCCATAGAAAAATTTAGGTTGTATCTTCTCAGTCATAGGTGAACTCTCTTTGATTGAAACGGGTGCGACTGATTACGCATATACACGAGACAGTAATTAACCGGTCAAAGCCGGCGCAATATCCCTAGGTAGTACCCTGCCTAGATACTGCCCGGTGGCGGAAGCCCTTACTTGAGCTATTTCCTCAGGGGTCCCGGTAGCGACAACATAGCCCCCTTGGTCACCAGCGCCAGGTCCAAGGTCAATAACATAATCAGCATTCTTAATCACATCCAAGTGATGCTCAATAACAACTACGGTATTACCAGTATCAACCAGACGCTGCAACACTCGGAGCAATGCCGCCACGTCCTCAAAAGAGAGACCGGTAGTCGGTTCATCAAGAATATACAGTGTCCTCCCGGTAGCCCGCCGTGACAGCTCAGTAGACAACTTCACTCGCTGTGCCTCGCCGCCAGAAAGAGTGGGTGCCGGCTGGCCGAGACGAATATACCCCAGCCCGACGGCATGCAGGGTTTCCAGCTTATTCCTTATCTTGGGGAAATGGATAAAGAAAGACAGCGCCTGCTCCACCGTCATATCTAATACTTCAGCGATGTTCTTGTCCTTAAATCTTATCTCCAGTGCCTCGCGGTTATAGCGCTTTCCCTTGCATACCTCACAGGGAACGGTGACATCAGGTAAAAACTGCATTTCAATCTGGATATACCCCTCGCCGCGGCAGGCCTCACAGCGCCCACCTTTAACATTAAACGAAAACCGACCCGGCGCGTAGCCTCTCATCCGAGCCTCAGGAACGGTGGCAAAAAGCTCACGAACCGGGGTAAAGGTACCGGTATAGGTAGCCGGATTACTTCTGGGGGTGCGCCCAATCGGAGACTGGTCAATATTGACCACCTTATCAATATTCTCCACGCCGAGGATTTCGTCGCAGTCGCCAGCCCTTTCTCTTGACCGATAAAATACCTGGGCTAGCTTCTTATGCAGGATTTCGTCAATGAGGGTGCTCTTGCCACTGCCGGAAACTCCGGTGATACAAACAAACTTACCCAAGGGAATCTGAACATCGATATTCTTCAGGTTGTTCTGCCGTGCTCCCTTGACCACTAACTCCGCACCGGAACCGGGACGACGCTTAGTGGGTAAAGGAATCTGTTTCGCGCCACTAAGATACTGACCGGTGATTGACTCCTTGCAGGCCAGAATATCAGACAGGGTTCCGGTGGTCACAATCCAGCCGCCATGCTCCCCGGCTCCAGGTCCCATATCAATGATGTGGTCTGCAGCTCGCATCATGGCTTCGTCATGCTCGACAACTAATATCGTATTGCCCAGGTCTCTCAGCCGTTTCAGGGTGCCAATTAAACGAGCATCATCCGCCGGATGCAGTCCCACCGTGGGTTCATCGCAAATATAGAGCACACCCATGAGCCCACTACCAATCTGAGTCGCCAGACGAATCCGCTGTGCCTCGCCACCGGAAAGAGTAGCCGAGGCACGTTCAATGGTAAGATACTCCAAACCGACATCCTTGAGAAAACCCAGCCGAGCCTGAATCTCCTTGAGAATTTGATGAGCTATCAGTTGCTCACGCTCAGTAAGCACACTATCGCCAATCGTAGCTCCCCACTCTAATGTCTGTACCACTGACATAGCGCTAACATCCATAATATTTCGGTCACCAATAGTCACGGCTAAAGACTCCGGTTTCAGCCGCTTACCCTGGCAGACCGGACAGGGCGTGGATAGCATGTAGCGCTCAATCTCCGCCCGTGAGTGCTCCGACTCAGTATCCCGGTACAGCCGCTCCATGCGGGGAATCACCCCCTCGTAACCATTATAGTATTCTCTTATCCGTCCGAAGCGATTACGGTACCGGTAGAGTTCTCCCCCTTCGCCATAAAGTATCAGATTGAGATTATCATCGCTTAAATCCTTTACCGGAGTATGCAGTGAAAAGCCGTAGCGCCGAGCTAAAGACGCGAATTGCTCAAAGTACCAGGAGGAATACCACCCGGGGCGAATTGCCCCCTGCACAATAGAAAGCTCTTTATTTGGGATAACCAAGTCAGGGTCTATCTCCAGCTTGACCCCCAAGCCAGAACAGGTGGGACAAGCACCGTGAGGACTATTGAAGCTGAAAGTGCGGGGGGTAATCTCACCCAGGCTGATGCCATCGTAGACACAGGCAAAGTGCTCTGAGAACAGTAATTCTTCACCGCCAACAATCGATACCAGAACTATCCCGGCTCCAAGTTTGAGAGCCGTCTCTACCGAATCAGCAATACGGCTCTGGCCTCCGCTCTGCCCAATGACCAACCGGTCCACCACCGTCTCAATCGAGTGCTTCTTGTTCTTATCCAGTTGAAACTCCTCAGAAAGGTCATAAATATGCCCATCAACGCGGACTCTGACATAACCCGCCTTGCGCAGGTCATCAAACACTAACTGATACTCGCCTTTGCGGTCTCTAATCAGTGGTGCCAGAATCATAATGCGGCTTTTCTCGGGGAGTCTCTGAACAGCGTCAACAATCTGCTGCACGGTCTGCGTGGTGATTTCCCGTCCGCACTTTGGGCAGTGAGGATGTCCGACTCGAGCGAAAAGTAGCCTCAGGTAATCATAAACCTCGGTTACTGTGCCCACCGTAGACCGTGGGTTCCGACTCGTGCCCTTCTGGTCGATAGAAATGGCCGGGCTTAACCCTTCAATATAATCAACATCAGGCTTCTCCATCCTGCCCAGAAACTGACGGGCATAGGCAGATAGCGACTCGACGTAGCGGCGCTGCCCTTCAGCATAGATAGTATCAAAGGCTAGTGAGCTTTTACCTGAGCCAGAAACACCAGTAATAACGACTAGTTTATCACGAGGGATAACTACGTCTATGTTTTTCAGATTGTGCTCACGAGCCCCTTTGATAAGTATAGAATCTAATGTCATGTCCCAAAGACCTCTACCTAAACCCAAACTTATTGTAGCACTAGAGCTAAAGTCCTAACAAGGACGCACCTTTAACCCATTTGTTTTATCCTGGCTTACAGTGCTAAAATCAGCGTGGGTTAGCTATCGTGCATCAAAGTCAATATCGCAGCCAAAAACCGCCAGTCAGCGACGAAATAAGCCTTCGTCATCTCACCGTAGACGAAGCACTACTCAAGCTTGACCAGTACCTCGATGATGCTTTTATGAGTGGTTTATACCAGGTTAGGGTGGTTCACGGTAAAGGCACCGGGACACTGCGCCAG
>DAOUZD010000112.1 GCA_030665795.1 Dehalococcoides sp. | reverse complement strand
TATCCAGAACTCAGGCTGGTAGAAACGCAAATAGTGAATGAGAAAGTTAACTTTCCTTACATCCCGGGGCTTTTGTCCTTCAGAGAAGCACCATTGGTACTGGCGGCTTGTGAGAAGCTCACCGTTAACCCTGACCTTATCCTGGTTGATGGTCAGGGGATTGCCCATCCCCGGCGCATAGGCCTTGCCTCTCACTTGGGGCTTTTCTTGGACATACCAACCATTGGTTGTGCCAAATCCCGACTGTGCGGTAGCCACCAAGTGCTCGGTACTGAACCCGGTAACTATGCCGAACTGGTAGATAATGGTGAGGTTATCGGGGCAGCCCTCCGCACCAAGCTCGGCACGAATCCGCTTTATGTTTCCATCGGTCATAAGGTTGACCTCCCAACCGCCATTCATTGGGTGCTGGCATGTTGCCGTGATTATCGTCTGTCAGAGCCTACTCGCCTTGCCCACCTGGCTGCTGGCGGTAATCTTAAGCCAGAAAAGACTATAGTTGCCTCTGATGCAAGCTATCAGGGGAAACTTTTTGTCTAGAAGAGTGAGGATAAATGCAGGAGTTAAGAGATAAGTTAGAGGATTTGCGGTCTAGAGTTTCGATGGCGCTGGTGCATCTTTGACATTGCTGCCAAAGAAATAGAAATCAGCCAGCTGGAAAAGCAGTCAGCCCGGCCTGACTTTTGGTTGGACCAGGTTAAGGCGCAGAACACTATGCGCCAGTTGGCGGAGCGGAAGAAGGTAGTCCAGAGGTGGCGGGAGTTGGAGAAAAGGGTAGCTGATATTGCTGAATTAATTCCCTTGTCCGAAGGGGATACGCCACTTCAGGCAGAAATCCAGTCTGAGTTGGAGAAGGTGGCTTCCTATCTTGATGAGTTGGAATTCCAGTTGGCTCTTAGTGGTGAGTATGATAATCGAAACGCTATTCTGGCGATTCATGCTGGTGCCGGGGGCACCGAGTCTCAGGACTGGGCCGAGGTGCTGATGAGGATGTATCTACGCTGGGCGGAGCGCCGCGGTTATCAAACCGAGGTATTAGATATTTCTCCAGGCGAAGAAGCCGGAGTAAAGAGTGTCGTCATGGCGATTAGCGGTGATTATGCCAGCGGCTATTTAAAAACCGAGCACGGTGTCCACCGGCTGGTTCGTCTTTCCCCCTTTGATGCTGACCATGCCCGGCATACTTCCTTTGCCTTGGTGGAGGTCATGCCTGAAGCCGAAGCCGATGTTGATGTCAGGATAGAATCGGATGATTTGAAGGTGGAAACATTTCGGTCCAGCGGGCCAGGAGGCCAGCATATGCAGAAAACAAGCAGCGCCGTTAGGTTGACCCACCTGCCCACAGGACTGGTGGTTACCTGTCAGAGTGAGCGTTCTCAGTACCGGAATAAAGAAATTGCCCTGAGGATACTTCAAGCTCGCCTGCTGGAGTTAGAGTTGGCGCAGCGCGCTGAGGAAAAAGCCAAGCTTAAGGGTAAGCGCATCGCCGCCGGATGGGGTAACCAGATTAGGAGTTACGTTCTCCATCCCTATAAAATGGTAAAGGACCACCGAACCGATTATCAAACCAGCGATACTGACGCGATATTGGATGGAGAACTGGATGGTTTTATCACTGCCTATCTCCGCTCTGGCTTAGGGAGGGAAGAATGATAAAAAAAGCCAGCTTATTAGCCTTAATCCTTTGTCTGTTTTTAGCGGTACTCAGTCCTGTCTCAGTTCAAGCGGTTGACGGACTAGCCATACGGGATAGCTCGGTAGAAGTAGATTTTCCGCTGAAACTTAACTTTAGCTTGTCCGCGGAGAGTGATGTCAATATCACTGAGATTCGTCTTCACTATACCGTTGACCGGATGAGCCATGCTCAGGTAACCAGTGAGGTTTACCTTGAATTTGTGCCCGCGACCACGGTGGATGCCGAATGGAGCTGGGATATGCGAAAAACGGGTGGATTACCTCCCGGTAGTAGTGTGGGGTACTGGTGGACAGTGGCAGATGCCAGCGGTGACCGAATTGAAACCAAACCGACTAAAGTCCAGCTCGATGATACTCGTTATTCCTGGCATAGCTTAACCGAGGGTAAGGTAACCATATACTGGTATGAGGGAGATGAGTCCTTTATCCGGGAGCTAATGAATGTTGCTCAGCAGGCATTGATTCGGTTGACGAAGGATACCGGTGCTGAGCTTGAGAAGCCAGCCAATATATATATCTACGCTAGTGCCCAGGATTTGCTGGGGGCGATGATTTTTCCTCAGGAATGGACGGGAGGGGTAGCTTATACCAGGCATGGCACTATCGCCATTGGCATAGCTCCAGACAGTCTTGACTGGGGGAAGCGGGCGATGACTCACGAGCTGACCCATTTGGTGATACATCAAATGGTTTTTAATCCCTACAATGACCTGCCCACCTGGCTTGATGAAGGCATCGCCATGTATGCGGAAGGAGCGCTTGAGCCGGTATTTGCTGCTTTGCTCGATAAGGCAGTAGCTGAGGATAACCTTATTTCAGTGCGTGGTCTATCCAGTCCCTTTTCCGCTTATGCTGAGGAATCCGCGCTTGCCTATGCCCAGAGTTATAGTCTCGTCGGGTTTCTTATCACCAATTATGGACAGAGCCAGATGCTTGAGCTCTTGAAAACTTTCCGGCAAGGTAGTGGCTATGATGAAGCCCTGCTAAAGGTTTACGGCTTTGATAGGGATGGTCTGGATAGTTTATGGCGCAGTTATCCCCCGAAGTATTGACCGTCAGTTAAGGTGGTGACAATGGAGGCAAGGAAGCCGAAAAAATCATTTACCATTCATGATTTACCGACTTCAGAAAGACCCAGGGAGAGACTGCAAAAATTCGGTGTAGAGGCTCTCTCAGCACAGGAGATTTTAGCGCTAATTCTGGGGCGAGGTATTGCTGGTGAGTCAGTGATGGTAACCGCCCAGAGACTATTGAGTCAGTTTGGTAGTCTTAAGGGGATTGCTAACGCCTCGGTGGAGGAGTTATCTCAGGTGAAAGGGATTGGCATTGCCAAAGCGTCTCAGATAAAGGCGGCTTTCGAGCTAACCAACCGGTTGGAGAGTTATTTGGAAAGTGGCGACAAACCACTGGTCAAGACTCCGGAAGATGTCACTGGTCTGGTTCGAAGCCGGCTGAAGGGTAAAAAGAAGGAGCACTTTCTGGCGCTGTTGCTCAATACCAGAAATCAGCTAATAAGGGTGGCCGAAATCTCAATCGGCAGTCTGGATAGCAGTATCGTTCATCCCAGAGAGGTATTCAAGGAGGCGGTATCAGCTAGTGCCGCCTCAGTGATTTTTGTCCATAATCATCCCTCAGGTGACACGGAAGCTTCAGAAGATGATATTAAGTTGACCAAAAGACTGGCTGAAGCTGGAGAGATTATGGGCATAGATGTCCTCGACCATATCATTATTGGCGATAAAAATTACCTGAGCCTGAAAAGGGAAGGCTTGTTTTAAGGCTTTCCGAGGACCTAATCCCTATTAGCCTCTACGTCGGGCGACAATGAGCCAGATAAGCGCGCCAATGAGTATGGCCACCGCAATAATACCACCGATGAGCCACCAGTTAAATGGCGGTACTGGTGGTGCTTCTGGTGTTACTGGCACTGGTGCTGGAGTTGGCGCCGGTGGTGCCGGAGCCGGAGCCGGGGCTGGTGGTGCCGGTGCCGGCGGTTGCTTAATCACTACTGGCTCGGTTGGTGCTGGCTTGACGGTGAAGGCACCGGACAGGCCATCGAGATTTACGGTATAGGTTCCAGGAGCACCCTGGACAGTGGTGAAGGTTACCTTCTCACTAGCCTGACCCGCTAAGGTTATTTTCTTAGTCGAGACTGCTTTACCCTTTATTTTCAGGGTTACGTCATGACTGCCAGACCGGTCGCCGGTGTTGGTGATGGTGGCGCTTATCTGCACGCTTTGTGCGATATCAACCTCGGCAGGAGTTATGGTCAGGTCGCTGGTGGTAAACGCCGCTGGACGCGTGATAGCGAAGACACTGAAGTAGGTAAAGTGACTTATCTTGGCGGTGATAGTATTTCTATCCGGGTCAATAACAATATCCTCAGCATCAAGCGTGACCCACTCACCAGCATCTTCGTCATAGTAAGCGATGGTCAGGTTTTCAGGAGAAACCCCTTCCGGTATCCAATTCGGGTTGTAGGTGAAGGTTAGC
>DAOUZD010000127.1 GCA_030665795.1 Dehalococcoides sp. | reverse complement strand
GCAAAGATGCCCACAATCACGATGCGGCCACGAGTCCTGACGAGCTTGGTCATCATTTCGGCGGCATCCGGAGAGCCGGTGACCTCAAAGACAGCGTCGGCGGCGGCCGTACCGGTCTGCTCTGCCACGTACTTCGGCAGGTCAATCTCCAGCGGATTTACCGCTTCCATTCCCAGCTCGCGGGCAAGGTTCAGTCGGAACTGGTTGATTTCGGAGACAAGGACACGTGCCCCTTTTGTTTTTGCCAGTAATGCCTCCAGCATACCGATAGGACCCGCACCCAGAACAACGACGTAGTCTTTTTCGCTGACCTGTCCGAGACGGACATCATGTGCGGCAACGGCTATCGGCTCAATCATCGCCGCCTGTCTCATGTCAATAGTGTCCGGTAGATGATGCAACGTGTGCGCCGGCACTGTCCAGCTGCCTTGAAAAGAGCCGGGGCTGTCAATACCGATAAAGTTCAGGTCGGGACAGATATTGTAGTGTTCTAGTTCGCAGGCCGGACACTTACGGCACGGGTCCAGCGGGCGCACCACAACCTTGTCACCCACCTTGTATCCCTCAACTCCTTCTCCAACCTCGGCAACCTCACCGGACATTTCATGGCCAATGACCTGCGGCAGTTTGATTCGCTGGTCCATATGCCCCAAGTAGACATGGTAGTCCGTTCCGCAGATGCCGCTATAGGCCACCTTAAGTCTTACCTGCCCCGTTCCGGGAGGTTGCACCTTGGACTCTCCAACACTGAACCTCTTATTACCTTGGTAAAAAGCTCCTTTCATCATTCTCACCCCAACATTTATTTTACTGATGGGATGTAACCCCAACAGGAGGCCCATCGTGGACATAAGTATAGCACATTCTATAGCCATAATCACTGCGTCAGTGCCTAATCAAAGCTGAGTTTGATTTTTAGCGCACTATTATAATACTCCTTGGTGGTGGAAAAGTAGTCAGCGACCGTTTTTCACTACTCGTTACGAGAGGCTGAATCATAGCTAGCTAAGAACCTGGCTAGCTCATCACGCTCAAATTGAGGTAACTCCTGAGTTCCTCTTGCGGTGTGCATCTTCAGTCCTGCCTCCGCCCTGACCACTTTGCCGATGATTTCAGTATTGATGCCGACTTCAGCGAGCGCTGACAAAAGTTTGGCGGTCTCATCAGGAGCCAGGGTAATGATGAGCGCTCCAGAGGCCAGTAGTCCAAGCGGGTTGAGGCCAAACCGCTCACAAATAACTTGGCATTCCGGGAGAATCGGAATCTTGTTCTCTTCCACCCAAATACCAACTTGGGCGGCATTGGCTATCTCCCAAAGTCCGGTGGCTATTCCACCCTCAGTAGGGTCGTGCATCGAATGCACCTTTACTCTTGAGCCGGCAATCAGCGCCTCTTGAAGCACACTGATGCCGGGAGAGAAAAGGTAGTCGGCGGCTCGTTGCACCAAGTCCTGGCTCAGCCTCGAGGAGAGCAGGGTTGGCTTGGCTTCGCGGGCTAGTACCGCGGTTCCTTCGATGGCGATTCCCTTGGTAATGACAATGTCATCGCCCGGCTTGGCTCCAGATGTGGTTATTATCGGCTGATTTTCCGCCTCGGCCAGCATGCAGCCAACAACGATTGGGCGTGTCAAACCATGGGTTGTTTCGGTATGTCCGCCGACAAGGGTGATTTCTAGTGAGTTGCAGGCGGAAAGAATCTGGTCGAAAATCCTCTCCGCTTCCTGGGCGGAGCCTTGTTCGGGCAGGAGGATGGTGGCCAGGAACCAGTGAGGTCTCACTCCCATAGTGGCAATGTCGTTGGCATTGACGTTGACGGCGTACCAGCCAATTAAGTCAGTGGCGAAAGTTACCGGGTCTGTTTTGGCGACCAACAATTTGTTATTGAATTTGATTACGGCGACATCTTCACCAATAGCGGGGCCGAGCACCACCCGCTCGTCTTCTATCTTGAACTTACCGAGAAATCTTTTAAGTAGGGCGCTCGGTAGCTTGCCAACCGGTAAAGAGTTCACTTTAGAGCCTCACTCAGTCAAGTTTAGTGAGAAATTTGTCCATTAGTATTTTAATTATAGCTCTATTTCGGTACCTATTTTTGCCTGCACCGCTTTATCATAAACCAGTTTGGCCGTGGCCACATCCTGAATAGCTAGGCCGTTGGACTTGAAGAGCGTGATTTCTTTGTCATCGGCTCTGGGCGGTTTCTTACCGGTGATAATCTCACCCAGTTCAGCATACATATGTGATTTATCTATCGCTCCTTCACGAATGGGGATGATGATATCGCCGGCCTCATTGAGACAGGCTTCATAAGAGTCAGCGATTATTTTCGCCCGCTTAATAATAGCGGTATCCAGTTCACGAGCATTGGGCACATGACTGCCGACACTATTAATATGGGTTCCTTCCCTGACCTTAGTACCGTCGAATATCGGCGTGGGGGACGATGTCGCCGTGCAAATGATGTCGGCTTCCTCCAGAATATGGGCTGGTGAATCGGCTTTGACCACTTCCAGGTTAAGCTTGATACTCATCTCTTTTACGAACTTCGTCACCGCCTCATCAGCAATATCATAGACATAGGCCTTGGCGAGGTCTCGGGCAACCGCCATCGCCCATAACTGCGTCTTAGCCTGTACCCCGGCGCCAAAGATGCCGACTTTCTGGCCCTTATTATGGCGGGCAAGGTACTTGGTGGCGACGCCGCTGGCAGCACCGGTGCGGACCGCAGTAAGATAGGCGCCATCCATAATACAGATGACGTCACCGGTTTCAGGGTCCTGAAGCAGCAACTTACCCATGATGGTCGGCAGGTTATGTTTTACCGGGTTGTTTTTATAACTAACCACCACTTTGCAGGCCAGGGCGCCCATTTCTTTGAGGTATGCCGGCATATACAGTGCCAGGCCATCCAGTGGATAGATACTTATACGAAGTGGCATGACGGCGGTACCAGAGGCCAGCTCGGCAAATGCCTTTTCGACTACCTCCATGCAATCGGCCATATCAAGTACTTTCATTACCTCATTTCCAGTTAATAAAAGCATCAGTGGCTCCTTTTATCGCTTCCTGGTAGCAATATATCACAGATGGTTGGTGACGACAATTGATTTGGAGTCTCTACAAAGGGTTGAGATAAGCTGTTTTTCAGTACATCGGGATTAGAACATTATGCCCTTGCTAGGGCTCAATAGAAAGGAAACCAAAATATTCCAGGTGCTACTTTATCATCTGTGCCGGTAGCCAGAGGATTATCTGAGGAAAAGCGATGCATAGCCCGAGGCAGACCATGATAAGGAAAACATATGGTATTACCCCCCGGATTATCTCAGCCGAAGTCACTCCCAACTCTGGTGGCGCCACACCTCGGAGGACAAATATAGCGAAAGCGTACGGGGGTGTCAAAAAGGACATCTGGAGGTTAATACATATCATCATGCCAAACCAGATGGGGTCAAAGCCCAAGATAGGAGCCAAGGGGGCTGTTATCGGTACCATGATGAAGAAGATACCCAGCCACTCGATGAAAAATCCCAGGATGAAGTACATGAACATGACGGCGGCAAAGGCGCCCCAGACCCCTCCAGGAGCAGCCAAAACGGCGGACTGCACCACCTCTGCACCCCGTGCCTTGATGAATACTCCGGTAAACGCGACCGACATTGCTCCGATGAGCATTACCATACAGCTGATGTTCAGTGACCGGAGTAATATGTTTTTCAGGGTTGGCCAGTTAAGCCTGCGGTGGGCAGCAGTTAAAATCAGGGCAG
>DAOUZD010000065.1 GCA_030665795.1 Dehalococcoides sp. | reverse complement strand
ACCAGAGAACTGGACCAGCCCCACACAATCCCAGGTTGTGAAATTGCAACAGTAGGGTGGTGCCGCCAAAGCCAGCCAGGCCAACAACCGCAGGATTTCCTAAAGATTTTTCTGTCAACTCTTACTCTCCTCTCGTTTTTTGTGTAAGTCGGAATATTCAATCCTTTGTTGTCTATATTACTTCCAATCTGGGAGTGCTCCACTACCAATCCTGGCGCTTTGCTACAGTGACACCTGCACCTTCAGACACGGATTCAAACAACTCCCAGAACGATTTGTTTAAGCAGTTTCTGCTTGACAGGATATAGTAAATTATCCGGCTACTGTTTGTCAAAAGAACTGTCGTTTACAGACGGTAATGCAATGCCGCCGCTCGGTTGACTGAGGCAATGGTATTCGTTAACATACAAAAGAATCAATGCCAAAAGGAGGCTAACGGAAATGGAAAATCCTGAAACTCGTAAACTTCAACTGAAAACGGTTGACCAGATTAGTATTGCCGTAAAGGACATTGATAAGGTTATTGAGTCATGGTCATCGATGTTTGGCATCGGCCCCTGGAGCTTCACCGATATAGGCGGTACCGACGCTAAGGGACGCTCCTGGAAAGCAAGAATGGCCTTTGCCTACCTGGGCCCAGTACAGATTGAGCTTGTACAGCCTGTGGAGGGTCGGATATTTCAGTCCCGCTTTCTTGATACCTTCGGGGAAGGCTTGCATCACCTCGGCTTTTACGTAGATGATGTAGATGGGGAGGTTTCCAAGTTGTTAGCACAGGGGGCCAAGCTTATACTCACGGACCCGGGTAACTTTGCCTACCTGGAGAGTGGCGGGCCTGGCGGCGTCATCTTTGAACTCATGAGAAGGGTTAGCTAGGCGAAATTCAGCAAAACCTGCCCAGGCAACAGGAAAAACCGCAGCTCTTGGTTCCCCTGACCAGGGTATCCCTGAGCGGAGAAACGAACTCATGGTCAGGGGACTAGCCAACGGAACCATTAAGCTCTGCCTGTCCACTGTGACGAGGTTCCTATCAACAAATCGTCTCATAATCACCGATAACGGATACTGCAATCTACCATTCCCTATTAGCAACAGCAGCCAGTTCCTTGGCCAATTCCTCCCTGGTTTCCGTTAGCCTGGAACTCACTAAAGCGCTCAAATTCCTCATCGCCATGTAGCCTATATGAGGATTCTCCTCGAAGAGGTTCAGCAAGTCCGACCCTTTGATGTAAAGAGCCTCAACTTTTCCCTCACATTTAGCGGATGCAGTATAGATATTTGGCTCGACTAGAGCAGACCATCCAAAGATCTCTCCAGGCTTCACTTTATGAATTGTGACCTCCATGCCCCAGGGCTCGTAGACTCGAACCAAAACATCCACCTTCCCGCTGCGGCAAAGATGTAGTTCCGTTGCTTTTCTGCCTTGTACAAAGCACAAATCACCTTCGTTGCGGGTGCGTTCATGGCAAACGCCCGCTATTTTGGCCAGCTCGCTGTCATCCAACCCTTCGAAAAACCCAAACTCCTTCAAAACTTCAGTAGATACCATCTTGGTTCCCCCCTTTCGCTTCAACATCAGCCGACTCTTTACTCTATATTATACATCCAGACGAATTAGAATAGAATACCGTCGTTCCACTACGGAAAGCGTTAATTTGGTAAGTCCCGTGACTCGTAAAGCGAGTTTGCCTTGCGGAACTATACATCAGATAAGGTAAAAATCATATCCGAGAGGCGTTCAAGTTTCGAAATGATTTCTGATGGATAAGCATCATCTCCGGTAGCCATAACAATAGCAGTACAAGCCATATCACATGTGGCCGAACCGCTAGGTTCACCATAGTCTGGCAAATCCTCATCACCGATTAGTTCCATCAGAGGCCTTCAACGCTTCCAACATATATGGGCTGCCGCAATCAGTCTTGCATCCTCTTCTTAGCCTGCTGTTTACGGACATAGGAATGCGGGTTAGCGATGACCTGCCCCAAATAACTGGAACAATACCGGCAAAATATACAAGGAGGTAATGTGTCCATAATCATATGGACGAGTACACTTATTGGCGGTTTTCATGCTTAACTGATATTATAGGCAAATAGCCACACCGCAGGTATGAATTTGCATATTAAGCTATCTTTTTTAGGTGCAGCCCGTAATGTAACCGGTTCCCGGTATCTACTGGAAGCTAACAACGTCAGGCTTTTAGTTGACTGTGGGCTGTTCCAGGAAAGGGAATTCAGGAGTAGAAACTGGGACCCTTTCCCTATCCCACCCCGTACGCTGGATGCAGTCCTATTGACGCATGCCCACCTGGACCACTGTGGTCTACTGCCTAAATTAGTTCGCGAGGGTTTCCGGGGAAAAATCTACTGTACTGCTGCTACCTCTGAAATATCCCAAATCATACTTCAGGATTCTGCACACATTCAGGAAGAGGATGCAGAATTCAAAAGAAGGAGGCATGAGCGAGAGAGAAGAAAAGGCCCTTTCCCGGAGATTCCCCTCTATACCGTCAGCGATGCCAGGGCTTCATTTCCACTGTTTGAACCTGTAAGATATGAAGAGGTCATTCAGCTCGGTGACGGAGTTAGAGCTTCGTTTCATGAGGCTGGACACGTTCTCGGCTCGTCTATGATAAAAGTTACGGTAAGCCAGGAAGGAGACCATAGGGCAATCGTCTTCTCCGGGGATGTGGGCAGGTGGGACAGGCCGATACTGCGTGACCCAAGTGTGTTCAGCGAGATAGATTATGTTCTGGTTGAATCAACATATGGAGACAGGTTGCACAAAAACTCACCGGACATAAGTGATAGCCTCGCCAAAATCGTGAATTCAACCTGGAAAGCCGGAGGAAATATAATCGTACCAAGCTTTGCTCTGGAGCGAAGCCAGGAAGTTCTTTATCACTTGAACGAATTGGTATTAGAAGACCGCATACCACATTTGATGGTCTTTCTGGATAGCCCGATGGCGATAAGCATCACGGAAGTGTTCAAGCGTCATTCTGAATTGTTCGACCAGGAGATGTCCAATCTAGTACGTAATAACAGGTCACCCTTTGACTTCCCAAACCTTAAAATGGTCCAGACAGCAGATGAGTCAAAAGCAATTAATCATATATTGGGGACTGTCATGGTAATAGCTGGCTCTGGAATGTGCACCGGGGGTAGGATAAAGCATCACCTGGTAACAAATATTTCCAGACGGGAGAGCACAATACTCTTCGTCGGATACCAGGCAATCGCTACACTGGGCAGACAAATTGTTGACGGCGCCAAAAAAGTGAGGATACTGGGGCGGTATCACCCGGTAAGGGCAAGAATAGCACAAATACACGGTTTTTCATCACACGCTGATAGAAATGAGCTTTTCAGATGGCTTTCTGAACTCAAGAAGAACCCCAGGCGAGTATTCGTCGTCCACGGAGAATCTGAGGCCACACAAAAGTTCGGTGCATTTCTCAGGGAGAAGACAGCTTGGGATATATCTGTGCCGGAATATGGGGCAGAAACTTTTCTAGAATAACGATAGCGTCTATTATTTGGTTGAACCAATTGTAAGTCTTTTAACCTGAGTCAGGTAATCAAATTTAAACAGCAACCCGGTAATAACACAGTTAATACTTTTCTCGATGGGAGGGCGAAATGTTCCAAAGCTATGAAATAAACGATTTAGCCAAAGAGGAATCCTGGCGAATGTTCCGGATAATAGGTGAATTGGTGGAAGGCTTCGATAAGCTTTCAGGTATAGAGCCGGCAGTTACTATATACGGTTCGGCTCGACTTAGTGTAGATGATGAGCTGTACACACAGACAGAGGAAATAGCCAATCGACTGGGGCAGATGGGTTTCTCGATTATAACCGGTGGCGGGCCTGGCGTGATGGAGGCAGCTAACAAAGGTGCGCTTAAAGCCGGAGTTACATCAGTCGGATTGAATATCGACCTACCCGAGGAACAGGCCTGTAATGCTTACACCACAAAGTCAATAACGTTTACCCACTTCTTTGCCCGCAAAGTCATGCTTGTAAAATATGCCACTGCCTTTATTATAATGCCTGGTGGATTGGGAACACTTGATGAATTAACTGAGGTGCTGACCCTGATGCAAACCCATAAGATAAAGCCCTTTCCTGTGATACTGTTCGACAGCCAGTACTGGAATGGGTTCCTATCCTGGTTAAAGAATTCAACCCTGGCTAGAGGATTTATCTCTAGAGATGACCTTGACCTGTTAAGAATTTGCGACCGCCCTGATGAGGTAATTGAGGATGTACAAAGATGGTACACCAAGCAGGAGATTACTGGTAAAAAGGCACTGCCCGGGTAAAGGTCAAGAAGGTCATCCGCCAGCCCCCTGAAAAAGCGCATGCGGGCAGGCTTCTAACAGCCTGGCAAGGCTAACCAGAGAGGACCAAGCATAGACTGCTTATCCTGCTGTTTACAGATACCGGAATGCGGGTTAGCGATGACCTGCCCCAAATTACTGTACCGCTTCATAAGTTAGAGTTGCTGACGCGGGAGATGACTGTATGGCCTCTTATTTCTGCCCAGAATGCCCGAGAAGCGGCCTCAACCCCTGTGATGGCAGTAATCCCCCTGCCTGTTACGCTCTTAAGAGCCGAACCGGTTTATCCTACCGCTAGACTGAGATTCAAGCTAAGATTTGATTGCAGTAAGGCACATGTTCTTAGATGCCGATGCAACCTATACCAGTCCCGCAACAAATATAGCTCGGCACCTAAGCTTTCTTTCTACAGCTAACGCGAGACAGGCAATGACCCCTGCAACATATTTGCAAGAATACACAGCACCTGGTTGCGATTTTCCATCTGTAATACCTGCTCCAGTCCACCTGCATCGAGGTTCTGGTTAATGGCTTCTTTTGTCAGGCGCAGTCCTAATGGATTCTTGGACACCATCTTCGCAGCCGTCTCCATGGCTGCAGGCATGAGCTCATTGTAAGAGACCATTCGGCTTACGAATCCAAGGCTCAGGGCTTCATCGGCACCCATGAAATCTCCAATCAGCAAAAACTCATAGGCACGCCCGGCACCGATGAGTCTGGGCAGAAAGTAGCTGCTTCCCACATCTGCACCACCCACCCCAACATTGATATAAGCAGCACAAAATCTTGCTTCAGGTGTTATGATTCTCATATCCGATGCCATTGCAAAGCTAAATCCCACACCTACGGCCGATTTATGTATTGCACAGATGATTGGTTGGGGAACTTGACGCATCAAAAGCTGAAGCCTGGATATCTTCATTTGAAATTGGTAAAGTTCACCGGGACTGAGCTCAGACATCTCTTGAGGCGCCTCTTTCATATCCAACCCAGCGCAAAAGGCTCTGTCGCCAGCCCCGGTTAAGATGAGCACCCTTGTGTCTAAATCATACATCTTCTTTGTCCAGAATCCTTCGAGTTCATCTATCATTTTCTGATTAACGGCATTCAAATGTTCGGGTCTATTGAGCGTAAGAACCCCGATAGCATCCTTTTGCTCGTAATTCAAGGTATCATATTCCATCTAAATCGCCTCCTTTAG
>DAOUZD010000028.1 GCA_030665795.1 Dehalococcoides sp. | reverse complement strand
GGCCCCACGCCCCGGGTTACCAGGCACTTGATGTACTGGTTTTTCTCACCATTCGTCTCCACCACCTTAATAATCACGCTCCTAAGTTCCTCCTGGCTCAGGGGCATATCTATTTGAAAGGCATGAATAGACCTGAAGAGCCGGTCAACGTGCTGGTCAAGTTTAAAGATATAGCCGTTCCAAGTACAGCAGGTATCGAAGACTCCGTCTCCGTATAAAATCCCGTGGTCAAATATAGACAACTTCGCCTCGCTCTGCGGCACATATTCACCGTTCACGTAGGCTATCCATTCTGCTTCCGGTGCCATCATACGCTCCTTTTCTCTTATGCTGAGCAGGGATGAGAAAAATATTTTTGCCCTTTATATCTGGTACTTAAATTATTAATCTAAGCCTGATGCTTTTTAATCTCCCCAAACACCATTTCGGAAACTTCCAGAATCCTGTCTATGTCGGCATCAGTATGCGCTCCAGAGGTAAAGGCGACGTGATTCTCCAGTACATGAATACCGTTGGCGAGCAATCCCACATGGAAAGTGCCCGCTGTTTCTCTATCGCTGCTCATGATGTCACGAATATTCCTCAGAGGACGGTCGCTAAAGTGTACACTAAATACCGAGCCGACCCCGATTACTTGAATGTCAAACCCTACATCCCTGGCTATCTTTCTCAAACTACTTCGTATCCGTTCGCCATAGCCATCAATGCGCTCATAGAAACCGGGCTTCTCCAGCTCTCTCATTGTGGCCACTCCGGCAACCATCGTGATAGGATTACCGGAGTAGGTTCCCGAGGAAAATATCTTTTGTCTCTGGAGCGTCTTCTCTTTAGCCTGGGCAGGGTCAAGTGGGGTAACCACCTTTTCCATAATATCCTTTCGCCCGCCATAGGCCCCCACCGGTAAACCACCACCTATTATTTTCCCTAAAGTGCGCAGGTCAGGAATGACGCCTGATAGTGAATAGCCGCCACTGAGGCCGAGCCTGAAGCCGGTGATTACCTCATCAAATATCAAAAGGATACCCTCCTGCTCGGTCAACTTTCTCAAAGCTTCCATAAAGGACTTCTCCGCCGGCATACCTCCCAAATGTATGCCGCCCATCGGCTCAATAAGCACGGCGGCTAATTCTTTAGCGTGCTTTTTGATTAGTGCCATTGATGCTTCAGCATTGTTCCAGGGTAAGATAAGAATATCATTAAGAGTACTTCTGGGGATGCCAGCGCACCCGGGAACGGGCTCAGGGTTATCCTCTGACCCGCCAAAAACGCCCCCACTGATAAGCTCATTGTCCAATTGACCATCATAGCCGCCCTCGAACTTGGCATACTTTTCCCTTCCCGTATAGGCGCGGGCGACTCGCAGTACCATATGAACCGCCTCAGAACCCGAGTTGACAAATCTAATCAGTTCCATACCTGGCATGTGCTGCGTTATTTTTTTAGCCAGTTCAACCGTGAACTCACCAGCAATCTGCATAATAGTGCCACGGTCAAGCTGCTGCCTTACGGCATCCATAACTGGGGCCGGTGAATGCCCCAAAATAGCTGGCCCAGCACCGAAATGCAGGTCAATATATTCATTGCCATCAATATCCCAGAGCCTGGCCCCCCTGGCTTCTTTGAGATACAAAGGATGGGGTTTCCGGAATCTGGCACCGCCGGGAACCCCGCCGGCCAGGTAATGCCTTGCTTCCTCGTACATCTGCCTTGAGTTTTTGGTTTTGGAGATATATTGGTCTTCAAATATCTGGCGCGCTGCAGTCATTGTGTCTCCCTCCTAGCTTTTTTATGCTTGAATTACAATTATGTGGCTCTTTTGACCTCCTGTCAATGTTCATTTGCCCCTCCTGTGCCTGACACGGGTCAAGTGCGGCAAGGCAAAGAAGGTTATTTCTAACTCACCAGGGTTGTGGATTTAGGAAGCCTGGGGAAGAATAAACTATGTCGGGTGTTACTTTATCATTTGTGCCGGCAGCCAGAGGATTATCTGAGGAAAAGCGATGCATAGTACAAGTGCAATCATAATCAGGAAAATATACGGAATTACCCCCCGGATTATGTCAGCCGTAGTCACCTCCAACTCCGGTGGGGCAACACCCCGGAGGACAAAGATGGCAAAAGCGTAGGGGGGTGTCAGGAAGGACATCTGAAGGTTAATGCAGATCATAATGCCAAACCAGAGGGGGTCAAAACCCAGCATGGGAGCCAGGGGAGCCAGTATCGGTACCATGATGAAGAAGATGCCTATCCACTCGATGAAAAACCCCAGGATGAAGTAGATGAACATGACGGCGGCAAAGGCGCCCCAGCGCCCACCGGGGGCAGCCAAAACGAGGTCCTGCACCACCTTTCCACAGCCGGCCTTGAGGAAGACGCCAGTGAACGCCACCGACATTGCCCCGATAATCATTACCATACAACTGATGTTCAGCGAGCGGAGCATTATGTTTTTCAGGATTGGCCAGTTAAGCTTGCGGTGAGCAGCAGTTAAAAGTAAGGCGGCCAAGCCACCTACGGCGGCGGCTTCAGTGGGAGGAGCAATGCCGGCAAAGATAGTGCCCAGCACTGCCAGAATAATAAATATTGGTGGAATCAGCGAGGTGAAGAACAGTCTCACTTTATAAAGGATGGGGATTGTCCTTTCTTCTACAGGCACTACCGGGGCTAGCCTCGGTAGTAAGAAACATCTAATGGCAATGTAACTAATATATAGAAAGGAGAGGAGAAGGCCGGGGAGCATGGCACCGAAAAACAGCTTTCCCACCGAAATCCTGGCCATTGGTCCATAAATAACCAGCATAACACTAGGTGGGATAAGAATACCCAGACTGCCGCCGGCACAAATTGCCCCGGCGGCTAAGCTATGGTCATAACCTCGCTTTACCATGGAGGCAAGGGAAAGAGTGGTGAGCACCGTGACTGAAGCGGTAATTACACCAACACAGGCAGCGAGGACGGTGCCAAGGAGCACGGTGATTATCGCCAGCCCACCCCTGAGCCCACTGAGTATTAAGAATAAGGCATTATACATTCTGTCGGCTATTCCCGAGTATTCCAGCACGACGCCCATAAAAACAAAGAGGGGTAGAGCCAGAAGGACATAGTTGTGCAGGATAGCAAACACCTGCTGGTAGATTAGGGCAAATACCGTGTCCCCAAAGGTCAGAAATCCCACTACCAAAGCCACCGCACCAATCGGGATAGCCAAAGGGAAGCCGGTCAAAACCGCCACTACCAGCCCGCCCAGCATCAGTATGGTGACCATCTCCGGGCTCAGGTCAATCATAGGTTAGTTATTCCTTTCAGTTCTATCCCTTTCAAAATATATATATCACGAATGAGTTTAGCCACTCCCTGAGGGATAAACAGGAAAAACCCAAAAGCCATCATGGCCCTGACCGGCCAGGCAGGTGGGTACAAATAAGTTTTGGTCATTACCTCGCCTATTGAAATAGAGAAGAGGGTCCAGTACGTGGCAAAGTAAGTAATGGCAAAAATCACCGGGAAAAAGAATAGAATGGCAGTCACGATATCAGCGATTGCCTTTCCCCGGGGTGACAGGAGCCTCCAGATAACATCTACCCTCACATGCCCGCCATGCAGGTGGGTATAGGCCAGACCCCCGGCACAAATGGTAACGCCCATCATAGTTGAGATCTCATAGGAAAATATCGTCGGATTACTCAACACGTATCGCATAAAGACCTCAAAGGAGAGTAGCAACACCAAGGATAGGGTAAACCACATGAACACTCTACCCGAATATTGGCTAATCGATTCCAAAACCTGAACTGTAGTTCTCATAACTCGTAATCTGCTGCTTGTGTCCACTGAGCTGCATATTGAAAAAGGGGCTCCTGTTCTCAAAAGCTAAAAAGCTCACGTTGGGATGGTACCATTCCAATTTACCTCCCCCCGCCCCGGGCAATATCTTCCGAAGCGGGGGGATTACACCTGCTATTTACCTGAGACACACATGGTGCGTTCTTTAGAATATATCACGTTTTTAGTGGATGCCTGCCGACTCCCAGAGAGCCTTGAATGCACGCTGGGACCTTACTATCTTGGCAAAGTAAGAATCCTCTCCGTACTCGGCTATCTTGTCGTCGAAGAACTTCACTGACTCAGCGATATAGGCATCTTCTATCTGCTTCGGGAGTGGCAGAACTTCCACACCATATTCTCGCCACTTCTCCAGATAAGCTGCATCCTCCTGTAGCATCGAGTCGTAAAAGTAGGTCATTTCATTTTCCGAAACATACCTGACGACGTTCTGGAGGTCTTCGGGGAGGGCATCCAGAGATTCTTGCCTTATCAGATAGTTACAACCGTCGGATGGGGCGCGGCTATAAGAAAGGTAGAGATAGTCAGATACTTCGTGGAAGGCCATTTCCCAGCCTGTCAGGGCCGCCATATACTCAAAAGCGTTGATGACGCCACGCTGCATGGACTCATAGAGTTCTCCACCGGGGAGGAAGACAGTGGAAGCACCCAGCCGGTCAAGAATTTCCCCACCGTAACCGGCAGTGCGCATCTTCAGTTTCTTGAGGTCACTTACCGTTTCCAGTTTTACGGTGGTATACGCCCAGTCCTCTGGACACAGCAACATTTCGGCGGCAAAATATATTCCCCACTGAGAATACATTTCACGAGCAAATTCATAACCGCCCCCGGTGCGGAACCAGTACCCTAGTTGTACCGACGTCAGTCCGCCAGACATTGAGTCAAAAAGACTGGCTGCCGGGTCAAGGTTCATGGCATATCCGCCGCAACAGGTAGCTGCGTCCAGCACGCCGGTAATCAGCCCGTCAGTCTCTTCACTCGCCGGCACGATGGCGCCGCCGGGGAAGGGCTCAATCTTTAAGCGTCCGCCACTGCACGCATTAAGCCTGTTAACCCACCGCAAAGACACCGGGTCCCATGAGGGGTCCCCCGGCTCGAAAGAGCCTTGCATCGTCCACTCAAATACCTCTTCGGGTGCTGGTGCTGGGGCTGGAGCCGGCGCTGGTGCCGGGGCCGGGGCTGCACAGCCAGTAGCAAGCAAACCACCGACCAAGACCACTGCCACCGTCAAAGCTAATATCCGTTTTTTACTCATTTTCGCCTCCTAAAATATTGGAACCAAGTTTTCTAAAATACCGATTCTATTGAAAGCCATCACCTCCTTTAACCGTATTTTGTAGGGTGTTGCGCCAAACTTTAAAAATGGCAAAGGTTGACGCTCCTTTCGGGTTTTGTCCTGACAAAGCATCTACCGTGATTTTCATTATAGTATATCGAGCTTCCCAAGTTTGTCAAGAAGGTGCTCTCATTACATCAGCAAGATATCAAGATAGTAATCAAACTCACTCCGCCTCAAAAAAATCGAAGGCAGGGGCTTCTCTTTGCCGGGCTTTTTCATAGACAAGTTTAGCACAAACCACGTCTTGAATAGCCAGTCCGGTGGAATCAAAAATGGTTATTTCTTCATCGTTTTCACGCCCCGGCTTCATACCAGCCGCGACCTCTCCCAGGGTGCAATAGATGTCTTCAACTTTTAGCTGGCCCTGCGATAACGGAACGTTGATTTCACCAGAATGAGAAGCTTGCTCAATATCATCAATGATAATCTTAGCACTCACCAACAAATCAGGCTCAAGCTCCTGCTTTCCCCGGGCATCTGCCCCGATGGCGTTGAGATGAGTTCCCGGCCTGATATGCTGTTTTCTGACCACCGGGCCAGTGGCATAAGTAGCGGTCACCACAATATCAGCTTCCGCGGCTGCCTCGGCAGTTTCAACAGGGCGGATGTTTAAGTTTAATTTGGCGGCCATCTTCTCGGCAAATCTCCGGCTAGTTTCCTCGGGTCGGGAAAAAGCCTTCACCTCTTTAATCTCTGGCAGGACCTTACTTATGGCCAGCAACTGCGCTTCAGCTTGCCTACCAGTGCCTATCATCCCAATAACGGAAGAGTCTTTCCTGGCCAAGTACTTAACGGCGATACCCCCGGCAGCTCCGGTTCTCATGCCGGTAATATAGGTGCCATCCATAATGGCAAGAGGGTAACCGGTGTTAGGGTCACAAAGAACAATCATAGCCATCACGGTTGGTAAATTATACTTACGGTTATTCGGATAGACGCTTACCAATTTCATTCCGGCACTGCCATCAATGTAGGCCGGCATGGCTCTAAAATCACCATGATACTCTGACAGGTTTAAATATATCTTGGGGGGCATAATAGTCTTACCCTGGGCTTTGAGTTTGAAAGCATTTTCAACAACTTTCAATACTTCACTCATGCCAAGGAGCTCTTCAATTTCGCGTCTCCCTAGCAACAGCGTTTTGAGTGTCTGGTCACCCGGGCCAGAATTAGTTTTCACAGTTACCTCCATATATTTTACATTTTAAGGCAAAAAATTCGCCAAGAAATTACTTTGTGTTTGGCATCGACCTATCTTTCTTCTCCGCAATTTTACCTCTGGCTAAAAACCAAGGATAAACACTGAAGAAACTCCGCTGATACCAGAACAATATGATTAAGACTAAAGCCAGCATTACTATATCCAGATACAGCGAGCCAATAACTGAGAGCTCGGTATAGGGTACTGTTTTCCACTTGCCAAAACAGTTACAGGGCAAGGTCCCCAGTCCGCGTCTTATCAAAAAGCTACCGTGAGTGATGAAGCCAGCAATCAGCACCGAGGAAAAAGTAGCCGCAAACCTGGCCGCGATGCCGGTAACCAATAGTAAGCCAATCATAAGTTCCAGGTGAGGAAGCCAATTGAAAACAGCTTTGGTCAAAGTTAGGGTAAAAAATCCTGGCAAAGGGATAAAGAAAAGCCTAACCGCGTCGGGTTGGTGGAGCAATTTGCCCAGACCAGCGACCAAAAAAATTAGCCCCAAGGCTATGCTGGCACCCACACTTATCCAATGCTTACGGCGCATAATTCTTTTCGAACCTTGCTTACTCGACTATCTCTCCTCATTTTAAGTGATGCCATTTTAGATTTCAATTCAACTTCTATCTTAACTCAAGAGTCTAAAATCGTTGATTTATTATTCACAATCACCTAGCATTAGATAGCTCACCGGTGCACCTGGCACGGACACCAGAAGAGGTTCGTTGTGGATAAACGCGTTGTTTTAAGTTCAGCGGAAAGCAAAAAGCCGAGTTTCTTCTATGGCCACATTATAGTCGCCACTGCTTTCCTTATTATCGCCATAGTGTGGGGAACTTTCCACTCTTTTGGTATCTTTCTCAAACCACTGTCCACCGAACTTGGGTGGACGAGGGCAATGACCTCGGGTGCCTTCTCCGTTTCTTTCCTGCTGCTGGGCCTTCTTGGCATTGTTACCGGCAGATTGACTGACCGATTTGGTCCCAGGATTGTGGTTGCGGTTTGTGGCCTCTTTCTGGGTTTAGGCTATGTGTTGATGTCGCAGGTCAGTACTATCTGGCAGCTATATCTATTTTACGGGGCATTTATCGGTGTCGGCATGAGCGGCTCTGTCGTGCCATTGCTGTCCACAATAGCCAGGTGGTTTTCCAAGCGAAGGGGGATGATGACCGGGATTGCTATTTCTGGTTTGGGTGTAGGCATGCTGATTATGTCTCCGGTCGCCAACTGGCTTATCGCTACGTATGGCTGGCGCACTTCCTATATTATTGTCGGTATCATAATTTTAGCACTGGTGATAATACCAGCCCAGCTACTCAGGAATTTCCCGAGGCAGTCAGGGCAATTACCATATAGTGAGAATGCGGCGGGGGAGAAAGATGATTTACAAAAAATCGGATTTTCTCTCAGGGAGGCAATTCGCACCCGGCAACTCTGGCTGCTTGGTGCGGCCTTAGTGTGTTTCTTTCTGGGCATAGAGGCGGTTCTAGTACATATTGTTCCCCATGCTATCGACCTGGGAATCTCGACAAGCAATGCAGCCACTATTTTAGCGGTTATCGGCGGACTGAGTACGATTGGTAGAGTCATAATGGGTGGTGCCAGTGACCGGATTGGGAATAAGTTAGCTTTAATTATTTGCTTCGTTTTAGTCTCAATGGCTCTCTTCTGGCTACTGGCAGCCAAGGAGCTGTGGATGCTCTATCTCTTTGCGGCTATCTTTGGCTTTGGCTACGGCGGCACCGCTGCCCTGCTCTCACTCACCGTAGCTGAGCTATTTGGGTTGGGGTCGCATGGTGCGATTCTGGGGGTTATCTTGTTTAGCGGTACAATCGGGGAAGCCAGCGGACCCGTTCTGGCTGGTCATATATTTGATGTTACCGGCGGCTACAGTCTGGCTTTCTTGGTTTGCGCCCTGGTAACT
>DAOUZD010000142.1 GCA_030665795.1 Dehalococcoides sp. | reverse complement strand
GATACCTACCAGCCCACCGAGAATTATTCCCATCAGCAAGGCGACCAGTACCAGCCATGAGCCGGTAACCAGACCAATTAAGCCTGCTAATTTAACGTCTCCGAATCCTATTCCCTCTTGTTTGTAGATAAAAAGAGTAATAAGGTAAATTACTAAAAAGAAAACGAATCCAATAGCGTAACCCATAATACCACTGACAATGCCTAGCCAAGGCCAGGGTAGTGAGAAATCAACAATTCCCGGCGGGGGTAAGAAGACGTCGATAATCAGCGCTACTGCTACCGCCGGATAGACTATTTTGTCTAGGATGAGCTGGTGTTCCAGGTCAATGACTCCGAAGACAAGAAACAGGCTGCCGTAAAAAGCGGTAACGGCGAACTCAACACTAAGTCCGAAATGCCAGTAAAAAAAGGCAAACAAAAATCCAGTGCCAAGTTCTACCCAAAAAGGGCGGGAAGGAATAGGTGCCTGGCAGTAACGACAACGACGGCGCAGCCATAAATAGCTAAACACCGGTACCAGGTCTTTTGGCGCCAGACGGTGTTGACACGTATCGCAGTGAGAAGGTGGATAGAGCACCGACTTGCCAACCGGTAAACGGTCGATACAAACATTGAGGAAACTGCCAACGGCCGTACCGAACAAGGCAAAGACAACGATTAACGCAACTTCCATTCTGCCGTATTTTGAGTGTTTTTGGTTAGCTAGTCAAGGGCAGGGGTCAGATATCGTTTCCTAATTAGGGTTTGGGTAAATTGGCAGGAGGCTGGACCCGGGCTACGGCACCTCAGCTTTACCGATGCTCTTGGTCACTTCATCCGGGTCGTTACAGAAAGCAAACAGACCGTCGCGGTTGATTACCCCCTTACGGTACAGGTTGATTAGTGCGTGGTCAAATAGTACCATTCCTGCTCGCGCCTGGGTAATAATGGCATTGGGCAACTGGTGAATTTTGCCCTCTCTGATGGTATTCCTTACCGCGGCACTGGCCAGCATAATCTCAACCGCGGCTACTCTCCCTGAGCCGTCAGCTTTGGGGATAAGTGCCTGACACAGAATGCCAAGGAGGAGCGATGCCAGCCGTGTCTGCGCTAAATGACGCTCATGAGGGGGGAAAAGGTCTATTACTCTTTCCACTGCCTGTGGGGCACTTGTGGCATGGCCGGTGGTCAAAACCAGGTGACCGGTTTCAGCTATGGTAAGCACCGCGGCGGCTGTCTCTGAGTCCCTCATCTCGCCAACTAAAATAACATCTGGGTCTTGCCTTAAGATATGTTTTAGTGCCTCGGCAAAAGACAAAGTATCACTGCCAAGTTCCCGCTGGGTTATCGTGCACTGGTCATTAAAATAGAGATATTCGATGGGGTCTTCAATGGTGACCACGCTGCGACTTTCCATACGGTTCAAGTAGTTAATCATGGCGGCCAGGGTGGTTGATTTACCACTACCGCTGGGGCCACTAACCACCACCAGCCCCCGGGGTTTAAGAACGAGCTCTTTACATACCGCGGGCAATCCCAGTTCGTCAAGAGTGGGGATGACCAGTGGTATCAGTCGGATGGTAAGACTAAGCGTTCCGCGTTGCTTGGCCGCATTGCAGCGAAGCCGGCCGACATCAGGGATGGTATAGCCAAAGTCCAGCTCCAGACAGCGCTGGAACTCAGTCCTTTCCTGCTCAGAGGTTATCTGGTTAAAAGCTTGGTCTATATCATCGAGTGTTAGCGGTGGCATCTCGGCTACGGGCTGAAGCAAACCGTTAATACGGAATATCGGTGGACTGTCAGCCACTAAGTGCAAATCAGAGGCACCTTTGGCGGCCGCTAAACGAATCAATGAGAGAATATCCATGAGCTCACTCTCCCACACCGAGAAGTAAGATGAAATCCAGGCTGGCGCCCTTAATTCTCTTCAGGCTGGTGATAGTAATATCCGAAAACCGGCTGCTGTCCTCTAGTTCTCTAAAGTAGGCTAGGACCTCTTCTTCACCGGGGGCTCTGCCTTTTATGGTCAAGAGGTGACTGGTGTGACTGACATTGACCAGACTTACGGTGCTGGGTAAGTTGTTTACGGTTACTTCTAAATTACCGTTAACCCCGTTACTCTGCTTTTCTAGGCTAGCCACGGCGGCGGCAAAATTACCGCCGGAGGTCTCTGTCTCAGCAATTTTCTTATCAAGCTCAGCAATCTTCTCCGTAAGTATTTGTTTCTGTGCTAGCTTTTGCTGAAGGAGTCGGTCAGTCGTATCCAATCGACCATGTATTGTGGCAATGTCGGCAGAAGTATTTTGAATGAGCGCTGCCAGGAGGAAAAGTAAGCTAATAGCAATGACTGCAGCGGGCACCACAAAGATTCTGGTTAGAGAAATCGGTTCCGGTTGGTAAACCGTGGGCAGAACGTTTAAATTGGTGACGGAAAGTCCGGACTCATCGTCTGGTGAGATTTTCTTCAGCACCAAGCCGATGTTAGCTAAGTAACGATTCGGGTCTAATCCCGCCGGGCATTCTAACGGCGATGGTAGTGGCAAAACAGGGTGCCCAAGCTCCTCGGATAAGGATTGGCATAGCTCTGATTCGCTAGCCAGTTCTCCGGAAACGTATATTGGTACGTCGGGGTCAAGGCGCTCTTGTGGGTTATTGGAATTGAAGAATTCAATCGTTCGACTAAGTTCATTTTTGACCATTGGTAGCTTCTCTTGCCAGGATAGCACTTCGCCGGAAAGGGGTACGGTGCGGATGGGCTGGGGGATACCATCGGCCATAATTACGATGTCAAATTCAGTTGGCTGAACATCAACAATTATTGCCGTCGCTTCCTTTACTATTCTGGCCAAGAGCATGGGTTTTACGTCCATAAGGTCTGGTTTGAATCCTGCCTGACGCAGCATTTTGAACAGGGCATCAGCTGCCTTACACAGTATCGCTACGAGGAAGATCTGGCTTTTCCCCTCTGGGGCGGGTAGAGACTGCCAGGAGAGATAAAGTTTTTCTGGAGGCACCGGTAGCACTCTTTTCGCTTCCCGCCTTACCGCTTCGTCCAGCATCACTTTAGGTAATTGGGGTAGCATAATTGGTCGAGAAAAACAATGGAGTCCACTGATACCAATATTGACTTTCTTCGTCTTTATCTTCCGGACCTGAAAGAGTTGCTTAATTTTGGCGGCAACCTCGGCCTCTTTGTGGACAACCCCGTTCTTGACTAAGCCTGGCTCCAAGGGCAAGTCAGCCCACTTTTTAATCTGTTTGCCCTGGGCCAACAGTAGCCGGATGCTGGTGTCATCAATATATAAAGTTACCGTTTTCTTTGCCATAGCTAGCTACCTTGATAAGTGTAAATAACCAGTTGAATATTCGCTGATGGCTTCTGTTCACTGGTCGTTGCTGGAATACTTATTTCTAGTGACTGAACCGCACCAGTGGCCAGGTCCTCATTTAGC
>DAOUZD010000165.1 GCA_030665795.1 Dehalococcoides sp. | reverse complement strand
CTTATCCGCCTTGGTATTGAATCGCTCTTTTGTCTTTCTATTCTTCACTATCTCCAGAGCCCAGAAGTGCCCGATGCCTCTGGCATCGCCAATACACTCGTGACGGCCCTCTAATTCGTATAACCTCTTTTCGAGATATTTACTAACTCTCTGAGGAAGTCCTGTTGCCATGAGCTTTTTATATTCGGCTACCGCCGGGGCGATGGCGGATAAGGCAAGGGCATGAAAGGCATAGGTATGTCCGTGAACCAGGGTTTCTTCTTCAAAATAATCGGCAATCTTTCTCGAAGTTACCGTAAGTCCAACCGGAGTATAGGCCGCGGTACATCCTTTGGCGGTGGTTAGTATATCAGGGATGACATTCCAGTTCTGTACCGCCCATACCGGCCCGGTGCGGTGCCAGCCACTCATCACTTCATCAACAATAAGCAATACTCCATTTTCATCGCAAATTTTCCTTAATCGAGGAAAATATTCTGGCGGCGGAACCATCCTGCCGTTGGTACCGGGTACCGGCTCAACAAGCACCGCCGCCACATTCCCTTCTTCCTTAATCATATAATCTACATATTCAGCACAGGTTATCTTACAATCAGGATAATTCAGCCCAAATGGGCACCGGTAGCAGTAAGCATCGGGAGCAAAACATACACCCTGTACGGTAAATCTGGCTTGCTCGGCAAACCATCGTCTCGGGTCTCCGGTAAACGACATACCGGCAACAGTAGCGCCGTGATACGAATGGTACCTTGAAATCACCTTATAGTTGGGCGCCTTATACTGCCTCAGTATCTTTAAGGCGGCTTCGTTCGCCTCGGTTCCAGATGTAGAGAAGAAGAATTTATCCAAACCGGCGGGCATTACCGTAAGTAAAGCTTCCGTTGCGCTTGCCAGTGCTTCTTGCGCAAATGTCGGAGCGATGTAAGGCATCTTCTCTGCCTGCTTGACAATGGCCTCAATTACTACCTTATTTTTATGGCCAAGATTAGAACACATTAATTGAGACGAGAAATCGAGATAACGCTTATCGGCCTCGTCATACATATAGACACCTTCGGCATCTTTGATGAATATCGGTTTCTTCCATCCCTTTTGTGCTTTCCAGGTGCCATAAGTATGTTTGGCTAATGCCTCAACTCTTTCTTCAGCTTCGGTCATTTTTATCCTCTCCTTTTAGCTTCTTATTTAGGCTCATATTCTGGAGCTTGAATTGTTTGCTGACTATCGTGCCTATGCTACACCCCTGCTCGCTGGCTGTCAAGATTGTTCTTGCTGCTTATTGCCTGGCGCACATCAAACCCGTGGTACCTCGAGCTATTGAAAAAAGAGTTTCTCGCAGTGTAGAATGACAACGACTGCATTAAGCTTCTGGTCGAAACAGCATCGAGAGGTTGCATATTGACTACCCCAGGACTTGATGAGCTCTATATTAAGAGGAGGGAAGAAATGATGCGGCGCGTGGTACTGGGGGCTGACCATGGTGGCTTTTCACTGAAAACCGAGTTACTTACTTGGCTACAAAGCCAGGGATATGAGGTCTTGGACTTGGGCGCTCATACGCTTGACCCCGCTGACGACTATCCTGATTTCTCGGTAGCGGTGGCTCAGGCAGTGGCTTCAGGTAAGGCCCAGCGTGGCATCATAATCTGTGGCAGTGGTGTCGGCGCCTGTATCGTCGCTAACAAAGTGGTCGGCATTCGGGCTGGTCTCTGCCATGACACTTACTCGGCTCGTCAAGGGGTGGAGCACGATGATTTGAATGTTCTCTGCCTGGGAGGACGCGTCATTAGTGTGGAACTGGCGAAAGAACTGGCGACTGCCTTTCTCGGTGCCCGATTTTCCGGTGCGGAACGCCACCAGCGTCGCTTGCAAAAGCTCCTGGCTATTGAGTCCGGGGCTGTGTCAAGAAAGAGAGCCCGGACGAAGGGTAGGTTAAAATGACAAGTTCCCAAGACGTGGCAGCAGCCCTGACCGACCTTCAAAAGCGGGAAGTAATCGCCCGCATCTGGCGGAAGGACCACACCGTCTGGAAACCAGACCCTGAAGAGATTACCAATCGTCTGGGCTGGCTTACCGTTGCTGACCTGATGCGTGAGCAAACACCTGACTTGGTATCTTTTGCCGATGAGATACGAAAGATGGGGTTTCGGAATGTGGTTTTGCTGGGTATGGGTGGTGCCAGCTTGGGAGCGGAGGTGTTACACCAGACTTTTGGCTGTGCTGCCGGGTATCCGGAATTTATGGTGCTGGACTCCACCGTGCCCGCCTGGGTGCAGGCAGTTACCGAGACTATAGACCCGGCACGTACCTTGTTTTTGGTCTCCTCCAAGTCCGGTGGTACTATCGAGACCGCCTCTCTTTATAAATATTTTAGAAGTTTGGTGGCAAAGGCTATTGGAAAAGAACGAGCCGGACAGAATTTTGTGGCCATTACCGATGCTGGAACACCGCTTGCCCAACTGGCCGATGAGGCAGGGTTTCGGCGCGTCTTCTTGAATCCGTCTGATGTCGGTGGACGTTACTCGGTTTTGTCCTACTTCGGCTTGGTACCGGCGGCGCTGATGGGGATTGACATCAAGGCATTACTTGACCGGACTGATAGCATGCGGGAGAGGTGTGTTTCCGGTGTGCCGGTTCAGGAAAATCCCGCTGCCTGGCTTGGGGTAACCATTGGTGCCCTCGCCAGGCAGGGACGAGACAAGTTTACTTTAATTACCTCGCCCTCCATCGGTAGTTTCGGGTTGTGGCTGGAGCAGCTCATTGCTGAGAGCACTGGCAAGGAGGGTAAAGGTATCCTGCCGGTTGTCGGTGAGCCATTGGCGGCGTCTGCCCATTACGGAGGTGACCGACTATTCGTGTGCCTGCGACTCGAGGGCGATAACAACTCGGCTATTGACGCGGAAGTGGAAAGTATAAAATCTTTGGGACAGCCGGTAGTGGGCTTGGAGTTACGAGACCGCTACGACCTGGGTGCTGAATTTTTCCGCTGGGAGTTCGCTACGGCAGTAGCCGGGGCAATATTGGGTATCAATCCCTTTGACCAGCCCAATGTGCAGGCAGCCAAAGATGCCACTCAG
>DAOUZD010000102.1 GCA_030665795.1 Dehalococcoides sp. | reverse complement strand
CCGGCGACGGCGACATAGTGTACCCCGTTACTTGATGCCGAGATAGCAATATCGTAGATGGCTGCGGCAGCAGTGCCGTCCTCATCCTTGATTATGCCCAGGGAACGCCAAGTTTGGCCACCACTGGTGGTAACATAGACGGCTGGGGCATCCTCTCTGGCGATAGTCACCATATTGGCGTCGTCAGGGGCAACTGCCACCAGGTCAGCTTCAATAGCTACATCCAGAGCCACCCAGCTTGTGCCGGAATCGGCTGATACGTAAATGATATTGTCGAAAACGCTGTCGCCGGGAACAGCATAAATGGTAGCCCCATCAGCAGCAACCGCTAGGTCACGGACATCAATCCCGGCGGGGCCAAGGACATTGTCCACCGTACTGGGGATGGGTTCTGCCGACCACGAGGGCGTGTCGGCTGAAGCTGGAGCCGCCAATGAGAGCCAGCTGACCAGCAGTACCAACAACAAACCCATGCCCCATAGCCTAAACATTCCCACCATCCTCAACACCTATCTCGTCAGTACCAGGTACCGTAATTAGCGGTCTAACCCGATAAAAGAGTATATCGACTAGACTGTGGAAGTACCCGCCAGCCACTACAATAAGACTAGGGGCGATAGGCGACGCATTCTATCTCAACTATTATCTCGGGACGTGCCAGAGCAGCCACAATTACGGTTGAGCGCGCCGGGTAGTCTTTAGTGAAATAACTTTTATATACTTCGTTCATCTTGGCAAAATCATCGGCCTTGACCAAGAAGACAATAGTTTTTGCCACATCGTTTAGAGAGGCACCGGCTGCCTCCAGAACACCCCTCATGTTCTCTAAAGTTTGCCTGGTCTGGGCTTCTATTCCCTCGACTTTATTTCCTTCTCTATCTACGTGCCCAATCTGACCCGAGACAAAAATATAGTCCCCGGCTCTCATCCCCGGAGAGTAAGGAACTCCAGGAAGCGCCGTGGGTACCACGATAGCTTGCTTGGCCATAACAAACCTCCTTTATTCATTATTTTTCTTTCCCGGTTATTTGATAACGAGTTCGATTATATCTCCAAGCCAATACGATAGCCTTCGGTAATCGCCTCGCGTATTTTTCTTGGCGCCACGCAATCCCCAATACAATGAACCTCTGCCACCCTATCTTTGATATCTTGGTAAAGCTTCTGGTCGGGGAAAGACCCTGCGGCTAGAACTATGGTATCAGCTTCAATGGTTTTCTTCTCTCCTTCCTTGGTCGTGACCACAAGGCCATCAGCGGTAACCTCCTGGTACCTGATTTCAGGAAGCAAGGTAACCCCTCTCTCCAAAAGTCTACCCAGGAAGAAAGCCCTGAGGCTACGTCCCACGCCTAAAGCCATTTCGGGACGCCGCCGGGTGACGGTAACCTTCTTTCCCTTTTCTACCAGAAACTCCGCCGTCTCACACCCTACCATTTCTCCGCCGATGACCACGACTCTATCCCCCACTTCCACTTTGTCTTCCAGAACATCTCCCGCCTGGACGATATGAGCCTTGTCCATCCCTGGAATCTCTGGAGTCAAAGGTATTATCCCGGTAGCCAGGATTACCACCTCGGGCTTAAACTCCTCAATCATCGCTGCGGTAGCCTCTTTGTTCAACTCGACCTTAACATCAAGCTTCTTTAGCTGTGTCTGGAGGTATAAAGTTAAAGGACCAATTCGGTCTTTATGCGGCGGAATCGCCGCCGAGATTAACTGCCCGCCCAGTCTGGATTCCTTTTCCCAGAGGGTTACCTGGTGCCCCCTTAGCGCGGTTACCCTGGCGGCTTCCATGCCCGCTGGTCCGCCGCCAACAACGAGGACTTTCCGAGGCTTCTCTGCCGGGACAATCTTATATTCTTCCTCTCGCCCCAAAGCGGCATTTACCTGACATCTTATGCCAACCACTTCAGGATTGCGAAGGTCATCTCGACATTCCATGCAGCCGATACATGGAGTGACATCTTCTAACCTGCCCGAGGCCACCTTGTTGAGAAACTCCGGGTCGGCGAGGAGTGCCTTACCAATCGCAATAAGGTCTGCTTTCCCCTCTTCCAGAATCCTTTCGCCAGCTTCAGGGGTGATTTTTCCCACGGCGATTACGGGCACAGTGACCACTTTTTTAATCCCTGCCGCCAACTCCTCAAGAACCGCCGGGGTAAAAGTGGCAGTAGTGAGGTTATTCGGAGCCTGGGGTCCCCAGGCAGACACATGGATAGCGTCAACACCAGCGCTTTGAGCTATCCGAGCCGTTTCCTGAGCATCCTCGAGAGTTATTCCCCCCTCTATCCCATATTCCTTGCCATCCATGCGAACCCAGACCGGATAATCCGCTCCCACCGCCTCCTTGACTGCCCGGGTCACTTCCACCAAAAAACGGGCTCGATTTCGTAAATCACCTCCGTAGCCATCCTGCCGTTTATTCGAGGCAGGTGATAGAAATTGGCCAATGAGGTAGCCATGGGCGCCGTGGAGTTCTACTCCATCGAACCCGACCTTTTTAGCTCTGAGGGCCGCCTCGGCAAAAAAGGTAACGATTTCGGCAATCTCGTCGGTAGTTAGCTCTTCAGGTATTTCACCGGCTAAACCAGGCAACGGTGACGGGGCCACTGGCTGCATCCCGTTCAGCTTTGAATTACCCTCCCGGCCACCATGGTGGAGCTGAATGGCGATTTTGGCACCGTGCCGATGAACCGCCTGCACCAGTTCGCTCATGCCCGGGATGAACTTATCATCACTGATGCCCAGCTGATTGTCGAAAGCCCATCCCCGCCGATGAATGTAGGTGGCCTCAACAATGATTAGTGCCACGCCGCTCCGCGCCCGCGCCTCATAGTAGTTCTTGGTACGCTCCGTGACGTAGCCGTCATCGCTGGCATAACAGGTTACCATAGGAGGCATCACTACCCGGTTTTTAAGCTCCATCCGCCCGATTCGAAAGGGTTCCCAAAGCCGTCCTTTCTTCTTCATGCCTGCCTCCTTGATTCAGCTAAATTTATATCTGGTCAGGTTCGCCGCAGGTACATCTTAAACCCAGTGGCAAGATAAAAACTCGGTGCCTCGAACTTACTCGGGCTAAGGCACAATAATATTTATTATGTTCGCATCAAAGGTAACGCCCACTCGATACCCAGCTCCTCCAGCTTACCCGATGAAGGCACGCCATTGGGCCAGCCCATCATATCGTAATATGTCTCCTTGGCCTGCTGGAAAGCCTTCGGGTCAAGCGCTACCTTGAGGGGTCCCGAACCGTGCGGGGTAAAGAAACGCTGTGGCATACTATCGTCTTGAGCAGTGAAGCCCTCTCTGAAATTGAAAACCCGTGCCAAATTGGCCGCTCTTTCCCCTATCTTCAACAGTTCAAAGAACGTGGTATCCCAGCCGGTTACTGACCTGACTAGCTGCGTTATCCTGTCGAATCCCACCAAGCCCAAAGCCATGACAAAGTAACAGCAGACGCTACAGTTCAGCAAATGGATAAATTCGGAATAATACTTAAGTAGCCGTATCTTCGCCGGAGAAAGGTCATTGAGGGGCATGGGCTCGAGTATGCCCACGGCATTCAGCATTTCTAGCGATGGCGTCACCTCAGTATAGGCAATATCATGGATATTATGGCAGTGGTCAGCGCCGGTCGGTGACATGCTGAAGCCAACACCCATGCCCTGCTTCCAACGAGGCTCATGCATCGGTAGCTCCTGACCCTTAATATGGAAAGCAAATTCCTCAGCCCCAGAGCCTATCTTCTTGGCTGCCCGGGCGACACCCTCCGCCAGTAAGTCTCCCAAGCCCCGGCGCAGCGCAATCTGCTCAACCATCTGGAGCATCGCCGATTCGTTGCCGAAGCGCAGGTCTATTCCTCCGGTATCTGTTGACGTGAGCAGACCATTTTCAAAGCACTCCATAGCAAAGGAAATAGCGACACCGCAAGAGATGCTATCCAGACCGTAAGCATTGGCCAGTTCGCCGCCCTTAGCGATAGCTTTCAAATCGGTAATGTCACAGTTAGAGCCCAAAGCAGCTATCGTTTCATATTCGGGACCTCCGTAACGAGGGTCAACGACATAGGGCTCATCCACCTTCACTTCTCGTTTGCACTGAACCGGGCAGGCAAAGCAAGCCCGCCTGTTCACCAGGATGGTGTCTTTCATAGCTTGACCACTTATCTTATCGGCACCTTCAATAGAACCAAGCTGAAAATTGCGGGTGGGCAAGCCTCCTGAGCTATTTAAGGCTGGGACAAGCCTCGACGTACCGAAATCTTGCATCCCCTTGAGGGTTATTGGAGTATTATCTCTAATCCACCGAGCGATATCTTTCACCGCTGGCGGGTCAGCTAAAGAAACACGCTGATGGCCGCGGCAGGCTATCGCTTTTAGGTTCTTGGAGCCCATAACTGCCCCCATACCTGTTCTTCCCGCAAACGCGTCTAAATCATGGTTCACATTGGCAAACCGCACCAGATTTT
>DAOUZD010000129.1 GCA_030665795.1 Dehalococcoides sp. | reverse complement strand
AGCTACCACTAGGGTATAATAAGGAAAATGACTTCCCAGGTCTTTTATCGTCGGTGGCGTCCGCAAACCCTAGCTGAGGTGGTCGGCCAGGAACAGGTAACCCAGACGCTACACAATGCCTTGAGTAGCGGTCATATCTCTCATGCCTATCTTTTCTGTGGTCCCCGCGGCACCGGCAAGACCAGCACCGGACGCATTCTAGCCAAGGCAGTAAATTGTCTGAACAACGATGGCAAGGGCGAGCCGTGTAACACCTGCCCGATGTGTCAGGCAACCACCGAGGGAAGGGCTTTAGATGTCATCGAGGTTGATGCCGCCAGCAACCGCGGCATTGACGAAATCCGAGACCTCCGGGAAAAGGTCAACTACGCTCCCAACCAAGCCCGGTATAAAGTCTATATCATCGATGAAGTCCATATGCTCACCAAAGAAGCCTCTAATGCACTACTCAAGACATTAGAGGAACCGCCACCACATATTATCTTCGTCCTGGCCACCACCGAAGTCCATAAAGTTCTACCCACCGTTCTGTCACGGTGCCAGCGCTTCGATTTTCGACGTATCTCTCAAGCCGATGTGGTGACCAAACTAACCAACATCTGCAACACTGAAGGCATTCACATCGAGCCAGAAGCACTACGACTTATTGCCAAGGCGGCCACCGGGAGCCTGCGAGACGCGGAAAACCTGCTGGAACAACTGACCACTTACTACGGCACTGAGATTGAATTGCAGCAGATTCAAACTATCCTGGGTATCACTGGTGACTGGCGGGCCAAAGAGCTGGTAAGGCACATTATCAATAATGATGTTTCCGCCGGGGTGGCGACGATAAACGGTGTCAACAGCGATGGACTGGATTTATGTCAATTCAATCGGGAACTGGTCGAATATCTCCGAGGACTGCTCCTCATCAAAACTGGCTCCGAGGAAGCTATAGACCTCCCGGCCGAGGACATAACTGAACTAAAGGATTTAGCAGCGATGGCTTCACTATCCCAGATATTGAAGGCGGTCAAACTCTTCGGCCAGCTCGAACTTGGCTTTGACAACTACTCGACTCTGCCGCTGGAACTGGCCCTGGTTGACTGTACCCTACCCCCAACCGAGCAAAAACCGCCGAGTAAGGTGGAAGCGGAACCCCGCCGGCCGGTAGAAATGGCTGCTCCACCAGCCACACCGCCGCCACCGAAACCACCGGTGACCGAAACCGAACCAGTCAGTGCGCCAGCACCGGAAACGGCGCCCGAACCTGAACCAATCAAGACACCACCACCAGCAGCACTGGCGGCAGAGGTTTCTCCCACCACCCCATTAGAACCAAGTGCTGAAATTGAACATCTGAAACTGAGCTGGCGACAATTTATCCGTGATGCCCCATCTAGCATGAGTCGAACTCCAGCGGCCGCTTTACTCAGGAGCGCCCAGCCCAAAGCGATTGAGGAAGACACCATCGTCTTGTCCTTCAAGTTTCCTCTTCTCAAGGAGAACATGGAGAAACCGGACAATCAGCAGATAGCCGAGAAAATCATCAGCAGCTTTCTGGGGCGTCCCTGCCGCGTTCGCTGCGTGTATGACCCGGAAGACAATCACCTGATTGATGAAGCACTGAAAATAGGCGCCCAGATTATTGATGCGGAGGAGAAATGAACAAGTTTATCATGCAGCAAGCCCAGCAACTCCAGTCAAGACTGGCTAAAGCACAGGAAGAATTAGCTAACATTACGGTAGAGGCGAGCTCAGGTGGTGGCGCGGTCAAAGTTACCATGAATGGGCAACAAAAAATACTGTCAGTAAAAATATCACCAGAAGTGGTAGACCCTGATGATGTCGAGCTTCTCCAAGATTTGGTGTTGACGGCGGTAAGTGAAGCCATTACCAAGTCTCAGCAAACGGCGGCGGAACATCTTGGGGGACTAACCGGCGGCCTTAAAATCCCGGGGTTGACCTAATGAAGTCAAGGAGAAATAGCATTGGACCAGGGCCTTATCCCCGCTGCCGAAGCCATTAATAAACTCATTCAGGAATTCAACAAGCTGCCGGGCATTGGCCCTAAAAGTGCCCAGAGGCTTGCCTTCTATCTGCTGCGTGCTTCTGATGAACAAACTAAGCTTTTAGCCGAAGCTATCCTCTCGCTGAAACAGAAAATTAGCCTATGCTCTACTTGCTTTAATGTTACCGAGTCTGACCCCTGCCCCATCTGCCGTAGTGACAAGCGTGACCGCAGTCAGATTTGCATTGTGGAACAGCCCCAGGATATTCTGTCTCTAGAGCATACCGGGATTTATCAGGGGCTGTACCATGTACTTCACGGTGCCATCTCACCTACCGAGGGAATCGGTACTGACGATATCAGAATCAAAGAACTGCTAAATCGGCTGCAGGACGGCTCGGTAAAAGAAGTCATTTTAGCCACCAATCCCAACCTTGAGGGGGAACAAACGGCGATGTACCTCAGCCGCCAGATTTCACCCCTGAGCATCAAGGTTACCCGCCTTGCCCGGGGACTACCTTTCGGCACCGAGCTGGAATACGCCGATGATGTTACCCTGACCCGAGCCATTGAGGGCAGGCAGGAGTTTTAGGCGACACGGTAGTTTAGCCAGGGTTAGTTGTCGAAATAACCTTTTCCCTCTCTCAAAAGAAATGCAGAAGGAGACATTCAGTTAAATGAGTCATGGACGTAAAAACATACTGGGACAAAAGATTTCGGGATGAGGGCTACGTCTGGGGTGATTCCCCCAGTCAGACCGCGGTATATGCTTTAACCATATTTCGCCAGAATAAGGTGAAAAGGATTCTTGTTCCCGGTTCTGGCTACGGGCGGAACACGAAACTATTTTCCGAATCTGGTTTTGACGTTACCGGCATCGAGATTTCTAAGGTTGCCTGCGAAATAGCCAAAGAATACGACCCCCAGACAAAGCATTATAACGGCTCAGTTTTAGATATGTCCTTTGATAGCAATAAATATGATGCCATATATTGCTATAACGTATTACATCTCTTCCGGGAAAAGGAAAGGAAATTATGCTTGAGGGAGTGCGCCGCTAAGGTGAGCGACAACGGGCTAATGTTCTTTACCGTATTCTCGGACCGAGACCCGAGCTTCGGTAAAGGAGAGGAAGTAGAAAAGAACACTTTTGAAAGTCGACCGGATAGACCGGTTCATTACTTTACCGAGGACAGCCTGCGAGACCTCTGTAAAGATTTCGAGACGCTTGAGTCAGGAATTACGGAAGACCCTGAGGACCACAGCGGAGGGCCACATATTCATATATTACGGTATATTTTAGTACGGAAACTGCCATCATGATGTCCAAGCCACGGACTTATCAAACCGAAGCGATTATTATCAAAAAGACCAAACTGGGTGAGGCGGACAGAATCCTTACCCTCTACACTCCACATCTGGGCAAAATTCAGGCGGTAGCCAGAGGAGTGCGGCGTCCCAAAAGTAAGCTCGCGGGCCACCTGGAACTGCTTACCTACAGCCTGGTTTCGCTGGCCAGGGGGCGGAATCTGGATGTCATCACCGGCAGTCAGACCATAAATAGCTTTCTGCCACTGAAGAGCGACCTGTGGCTTACCTCCTGCGCCCTTTATGTCACCGAACTGGTCAACCAGTTTACCGCCGACCATATTGAAAATTATCCCCTGTTCCAACTAATGCTGGAGACAATGGAGCAATTATGCCAAGCGGACAAC
>DAOUZD010000108.1 GCA_030665795.1 Dehalococcoides sp. | reverse complement strand
TAATCTTTGCCGAAAACGGGGTCATCCTGGGTGGTCTGGCTGGTGGGCCGGCAGGTGTGGCGGTGGTCACCGCTGCCTATAATCCGGTGGACTTGCTTCTACTGCGTGGGGCAGTTCAACATCCGTTCCCAGTTCATTTTGACTTGGGCGTCACCTCCACTCGGGATACGATTTGGGCACGAAGTCTGGCCAACCAGGCAGTTACGCGTAACAGCACTTTACCCGTGGTTAATGTCGGCTATTCAGCGGCTGGGCCGATGACTAAGATGCTTTTGTATGAGCATAGTGCCTGGGTGATTGGGTCGGTGGTATCTGGTGGTTCTGTTGAGGTGGGAGCATCGGCCAGAGGCACTGCCCTTGATTATACCAGTCCCATGGACCCTCTCTTTGGTAGTGAAGTGGCGCACGCCGTGGCTGGTATGAGTCGCCAAGAGGCGAATGGAATAGTGAAGGCGCTACTGGAGAAGTATGAGGACCAGTTGCGTAATCCGCCCATCGGTCAGAAATATCAGGAATGCTACGATGTGGCCTCTGGGAAGCCCAACAAGGAATTCATTGAGCTTTATCGCGAAGTCAGGCAGGAGATGGTTGACCAGTTTGGTTTGCAGTTCAAGCACGCCTCGCCGTACCTCTGATGCGCTTATTCTTTATAACAAAAAGGAAGGTGGACATTGACCAGTGAGAACAAGCCATTGACGGCAGGCAGAATTGTTGCTGAACTCAGGAAATGCGGTATTACCCATATCGTTTGGCTACCTGACACGGGGAGTCAAATTGTAGCTGAAGCCGTTAACGGCCAAGCTGATTTCACCTTGGTTCCGGTGTGCCGTGAGGGAGAGGCTATCGCCATCGCCGTTGGCCTCATGCTGGGGGGTAAAGAGCCGGTGGTGGTGCACCAGAACACTGGCTTCTTTGAATCAGGGGATTCGGTCAGAAGTATGGCTCTGGACCTCAGGCTTCCCTTGCTCCTGCTTATTGGCTACCGAGGCTGGCGGTACGGTTCTCCTATGAACGACTCGGCTGGCATTTTCACTGAGCCAATCCTGAATGCCTGGGGAATTAAATACTACTTAGTGGAGACTGACGAAGATATCGAAAGGATTTCTCTTGGCTTCAAGGAAGCACACCAGACTCAGCAGCCAGTGGTAGTCCTGTTTGGAAAGGAGTATGAATAACCTTGATTGACAGTCTTGAAGCCCAGAAAATCATTTCACGGCACCGAGGCGACGCCGTTGTCGTCCCGACGATGTCGACTAACTTCGAATGGCCTCAGGTATCCACTAATCCCGACCTGGACGTGATGTTCAGTGGTGCTATGGGGAAGGCCTCATCTGTAGGCTTGGGGCTGGCACTGGCGCGACCAGAGAGAAAAGTCATCATTCTCGATGGTGATGGCAGTCTCCTGATGAACCTGGGTAGTCTGGTGACCATTGCTAACATGGCACCACCTAACCTGATTCACTTCGTCTTTGAGAATGATGTTTACCGTACCACCGGTGGTCAGCCGATTCCTCATGCTGGCAAAGTCAGTTTTACCAGCCTCGCCGCCGCGGCCGGGTATGCCAGTGTGCACGAGTTTGCCGATTTGGAGAGGTTGGAGAGGAACATAGAAACGGTGCTCAATGAGGTGGGGCCTACCCTTGTCTGCCTGAAAATTGTGCCATCTGGCGAGAGGTCTCCCTTCCCACTGACGACATTCCTCAGTGTTATCCCTCGGTTCCAGGCCGCCCTAGAGCGCTCCTCTACTGGTCAGTAAAGTTAAACTGAGGCACTTACCCTCGTTATGCTTACGGGGAGACAAAGGTCAGGATTCGTTTCGGGTTTTCCACAGTGATGGTATTTATAATTTCCTCAGACATGCCCTTGGCTCGCATCCAGGGAATAACATTATCGGGGATATGGGCGTAGCCGGGTCCTCCGTAAGCAACCAGCCTGGATTTCATGCACGTGTCTGTAGAGATGAGTATTTGGTTCAGATACCCTTTGTCTATAAGTCGGATGATGTAGTTAACCCGCATGGCATCATTGGGGACATCAAAAACACCGTAGCGCCGTGGATAGTAACCTTCCATCGAGAAACAGTCGAACTCAAGGTAGCAGCCGGTCTTGGCCATTTCCACCATGGACTCAAAAGAATAAGCGGTGCGGTCCTGATGTTCTATAATCACCCGACTGATGTCAGCACCAGCCTTGTCTATTATCTCAAGGATTTGTAATGGAGACTCCTCAAGGCGGCCCGGATGTATGGTCAACGTGGCACCGGTTGCCCGCTGTGCCCGAACAGCGGCCCGCAGTGACTTTATTTCGATATCGTCTAGGGGCCATGAGTCGGCTCCAATCTCGCCGATTATCCCGGCGCAGATGCCATCGGTACCTACCATTACATCGTTGACAATATCATTGAAGATTTCGTCCTCAGTTTTTCTCTTGAGCACTTCCGCACAACCCGAGTCCATCGTGTAGTATCCGGTGCCCATGACTATATGGAGCCCGGTAGCACGGGAAATACGGGTTAAAGCATGAGGGTCCTGCCCGAGCCCCCAATTGGTCATATCAACCATGCTTTTGCCCCCGGCAAGCTTAAAGAGAGATGCCTCTTTAATTGCCATCTCTTCATCATTGAGCATCAGGTTATCCCTGTTCTCGAAGAGGTGAAAACGGAGCCAGCCAATCATGTCCAAGGAAACCGGTTTTTCAGCCATTACTCTGGTACTCACACTCTGGTCTTGCAGTTGAAATCGGACGGACAAATCGACAAGAAGGTGCTCATGAGGAAGGGTTAGTCCCAGTTCATCACCATCAATTAGTCCCAGTACCGTCTGGACCTTGCCAGCAAGTTTTTTCGCCATGGTTCCTCCTTATTATTTAACTTGGAAGCGTTCTATTGTTGCTTTATCCTTTCATAATAAATTGGCTATTTTTAGCGCCTCCCTGATGGCTTCTTTTTCGGGCGCGCTAACTGGCATTATTGGACTTCTGGCTAGACCGGCTGGTCTGCCCAGCATCATTACTGCCTCTTTTAGTGGTGCTGGGAAATTTTGGGGGACACTTATGGTGCGTGCTATTGGCAGCAACTGGTAATACAACTTCTCCGCTCTGGCCATTTCTTTTTGCTGGACGGCTTGATAGAGGTCAACCATCTGACGAGGCGCGATGTTACAGAGCGCCAGGATTGCCCCGTGACAGCCTAAGGCAAAGCAGGGCAGGGTAATGTCATCACCGCCAGTAAGTACCGCTATCTTATCCCCGACTAATCGCATCGCCTCGGCGAAGTAGCTGAGGTTACCGCTGCTATCCTTCAAAGCCACGATATTATCGATTTCAACCAGTCTTGCCAGGATATTAAGCCCAATCTCGACATTGGTGTGGGGTGGAATATTGTACATCACGATGGGAATATCTACTGCCTCAGCGATGGTGGCGTAGTGTCGGTATAAACCTTCTTGAGTGGGAATTTCGTAAAATGGGGTCACAATCATTACCGAATCGGCACCGGCGCTTTTCACTTCCTTGGTCTGTTCAATTACTTCCTTGGTAGTCGGCGCACCCGTACCGACCATCACCGGAACTCTACCATTAGCCGCTTTCACCGTGGTCTCGGTTGCCTTGATACGCTCTTCTTTGGTGAGTGCGGTTGCCTCTCCGGTACTGCCGAGACACATTATTTCACTCACCCCATTCTCAATAAAGAAATCGACCGTCTCCCTGATACCATCGATGTCTAGCTCTCCCTTTTCAGTAAAGGGAGTCAGCATCGCCGGAATAATACCCTCAACTTTTACCTTTTTTCCCATTATCTTTCTCCTCCTTTATAATAAATAATTTTCCATCCGAAAATAAACCTCAAGGTGTGAGCCCAAGGTGTAATTATTATAGCATTTCTGTCAATTCTCCTCATTTACCGGCTGCTATTGACCAGAAAGGATGGTATAATACTCAAAATATTAAAGTGGGGAGGTGTGTCGTGCCAAATGTGTTGGCGAATGGCATACGTATTTACTATGAGGAACGTGGTACTGGCCCGGCAATGGTCTGGGCGCATGGGCTGGCGGGGACTTGCCAGGGCTGGGACGAGGTGATGAACTTTTTTCAAAAAAGCTACCGTGTTATCGCTTATGACGCCCGAGGTCACGGGCGCTCCGAGATTCCCGACCGGCCGGAAGACTATTCTCAGGACATCATGGTGGAGGATATGCGGGGCGTGCTGGATGCTCTTGGCATCACTCGGGCTATCGTCGGGGGACATTCTATGGGTGCCAATGTGGCGCTTAACTTTGCCCTTGAGTATCCCGAGCGGTGTCTCGGC
>DAOUZD010000013.1 GCA_030665795.1 Dehalococcoides sp. | reverse complement strand
CAAGATAAAAGGCCTATTAGACATATTAATTAACTTATTTACTAGGCAGAATGAGCGACATAACCGTGCTTTAAGTGACATTATGGATTTATCAGGTGCCATAGAAGAGTTTATGGCAAAATACGGCCTACCAGAGAGCGGCTCCGACTCTGGGGTTATATTTGAGAATATCGGGCAAGCAAAGTTTGATGTAACCACTATCACGTACCAGAGTCGTATAAGAATCAAAATAGCCGAAGACATTAGGGACAAAGACCTTCCACCACTGCTTAAGGAGGTACACAACGACCTTGAGGAGGTTAAGAAAGGCATATTCAATCCCAAGTTAGGCAGTGTTACTCTAGACAAATCTGTGTTCAAGCTACATAAGTCTTTTGAGAAACTGCGTGATGCAATTTCAGGCATAGAGTACAAGTAGGGTGAATGTCAAATGTTTCGCCCTACTTGTGTTGACAATTAGTGAACATTAACGTCTTCTACTTTCAAGGTAGCCTTAAGGGAAGAGAGTTCCAAGCCATCTGATAAGTTTTCATGCTAATGCAAAGTCGGCAATAAATAGAATTCACCGAAATATTACGGTATTATGAAAGAGACTACAAAATAGGAGGAGTAAATAGTGAATATAAAAGACCAGGTTGCCATCGTGACTGGAGGTGCTACCGGCATTGGGCGACAGACTGCTCTACGCCTCGCCAGAGAAGGTGCCAAAGTGGTAATAGCCGACATAAATATTGATGGAGCTAATAAAGTCGCTGAAGAAATAAAAGCTCTAGGACAAGAGGCAATAGCCCTGAAGGTGGATATAACCAGTCTCGATGAGGCTAACCAGATGGCCAAGGCTACCCTGGACAAGTTTGGCCAGATAGACATATTGGGTAACATCGCCGGAGGAGCTATTCCGGGGAAGATAGGCCCCTTCTCCCAGTCAGTCAAAGAAGTATGGGACCGGATTATTGGTCTTAATCTCTACGGAACCTTTACTTGCACGCGAGCCGTCATCAACCATATGATAGAGAGACGAAGCGGCAAGATTGTCAATATTGCTTCCGTTGCCGGGATAGTGGGTCAAGCAAATACGGCTGATTACGCTGCCGCCAAGGGTGGTATCATCGCTTTCACCAAGTCACTGGCTAAAGAGGTCGCCCAGTATGGGATAAATGTTAACTGTGTTTCTCCCGCCTTTACCGGAACCGAACGCGTCCTTAGCATGCCTGAAGAGTTCTTGCAAAAGCAAATCAAAATGATTCATCTCGGTAGGTACGGTAAGCCCGAGGAAATAGCTAATGTGATAGTGTTCCTGGCTTCGGATGAAGCTGGTTTCGTAACCGGTGCCAACTACGTCGTGGACGGTGGTATAACCTTGTCATACTAGTTAATATTCGAGTAGATGAGTCGCTAACCGTAGTGTATTCCCTTTTAATCAGAGAGTTATACCGCCATCAACATACAAAATCTGGCCAGTAATGTAATCAGACGCATCGGAGGCAAGGAATATGGCAGCACCTATGTAATCCTCAGGACAAGCCACTCTACCCTTGGGAGTCTGCCCAATGTACATTTCAAGTTCCTCAGGGTGCTCTTCCGAGAAGTACTTCCTATTCATGCCGGTAACGGTCACGGTCGGAGCCAGGGCATTGACATTGATGTTGTACTTTGCCCACTCATAGGCAAGCGAACGGGTCAGATGGTTAAGCCCTGCTTTAGAAGTTGCGTAAGCCGCCCGTATTGGCTGTACTCTTGCCGATATATTAGAAGAGATATTGATGATTTTTCCTTTTTGATTCTTGATCATTTCTCTCCCTACGGCTTGACAGCAGAAGAAAACTCCCTTCAAGTTAGTATCCATTACACGGTCCCAATCTTCTTCTAGAAACTCTTCCGCTGGTTTTCTTACGACAATGCCGGCGTTATTGACCAGAATATCTATTCTACCGAAATCACTGACAACCTTTGAAACCATCGCGCCGATAGAAGACGTATTGCTTACATCAGTAGGCACAGCCACAGCTTTGAACCCTTCTTTGCTTAGAGCTTCAGCGGCACTCCGTCCCTCTGAAGCTCTTCGGTTGGCAATAACGACGGTTGCCCCTACGCTGGCAAGGCCCCTGGCGATGGCAAAGCCTATTCCCTGGTTGCCACCAGTTACCACCGCGATTCTCCCTGACAAATCAAAATTCTCCATTCTTTCCTCCTCTTAAAGAATTACTATTCACACTTTTGCAGTAACGCAACCCTTACTTCTATAAGAGTATTGGCTGGGGGTTCAACAGACTTTTTGGCTACGTCCAAGATGACCAGTTGCATGAGAATATCTCGGTTCTTTCCCATGGGCTCTCGTTTCTGCAGAATAGCTTCCGAGAATTCCGCCAACCGTGCTACTTTATCATTATACCGGGCAGCCAGAGGATTATCTGGGGAAATACGGCACATAAAACGAGCGCGATAATTATCAGCGCAACGAAAGGAATTACCCCCCGCATAATATGGCCGGTGGTTACCTCCCATTCTGGCTTACATATACCCTTCAAGAAGAAGATAGCATAGGCGAAGGGAGGTGTCATAAATGCCATTTGAAGGTTAACGCAGACCATCAAGGCAAACCAGATCGAGTCGAAGCCCAGGACCTCCCCTATAGGTGTTACAATAGGAACCATAACAAACAGGATACCCATCCAGTCAATAAACATCCCCAGGATGAAGATGATAAACATGATGACGCCAAAGGCTCCCCACCTACCACCCGGCATAGCTAGCACCAGGTTTGTAACCACCTCGCCACCTCCCAATCTGAGAAAGGTGCCGGTAAACATGGTAGCTCCCCAGACAATGAGAAATGCCATGCAGGTGATTTTCAATGTTTGAAGCATGCTCCTGGTGAGTGTTTCCAAAGTTAGCCGGCGGTAAGCCAGGGCTAGAATTACTGAAGCGAGGGCACCGAGAGCGGCCGCTTCAGTTGGCGACGCGACGCCGAAGAAGATACTGCCCAACACCGCCATTATTATGAAAATAGGGGGCAGCAATCCGCTCATTAGCATACCTAGCTTCTTTAGTAATGGTGCTGCTCGTTCTTCGGGTGGCATTGGAGGACCATCTTCTGGTCTGATGAGACATCGAATGCCAACATACGAAATATACAAGGTAGAAAGTAACAGGCCTGGCATAAAGGCACCCATCATCAGCCTACCTACCGATAGACTTGCCATTGGGCCATAGAATACCAGCATCACGCTGGGTGGTATCAGGATACCAAGTGTACCGCCGGCGCACACTGAGCCGCAGGCTACCTCCCGGTTATAGCCTCGTTGAATCATGCTGGGAAGAGCAATCAGCCCCATCATGATGGTGGAGGCAGCAATGATACCAACACAGGCGGCCAAAATGGTGCCCATTAGTATGGTGGCTATGGCCAGACCTCCTCTCAACCTCCCCAGCCATAAATAGAGAGCCCCGAAAAGCCTCTCGGCAGTCCCCGAGATTTCCATCATTGTCCCCATAAAAATAAACAACGGCACCGCTAATAGGATATAACTGGACATCAGTCCTATTATGCGTAAGGGGAACATCTTAAAGACTACCGGACCCAGAAACAGGATGCCGGCAAACATGCCGACGCCGCCAATGACGATAGCCAAGGGATAACCGAGAAGAATACCGATAAGTAGTCCGCCAAACATTAAGATGGTTATTATCTCAGGACTCATTTCTACCAAGGCTCTTTACCCCCCTTGGCCAAAATCATAACGTCCCTCAGGAAGTTGGCTATCCCCTGAACAAACAGAAGAGCAAACCCAAGTGTAATCGCCGTCATATATGGCCAAACCACTGGATACCAAATACTATTAATATCATACCTTTTAATGACAAAGGCGTTCCAAGTGTTCAATCCAAAGTTATAGGCAAGAAAGCCGTATAGAGGGAAAAGAAAAATGATGGTAAAAAACAAATCTATTATCAGTTTCGCCTTGGGTGAAAATTTATTATATATAATGTCAACCCGCACATTGCCGCCAACAGAATGCACATAGGCCAACCCGAGAGCCGACAAAGCGGCTCCCATCATGTAGCTCAAGGCATACGACCAGATTGTAGGCGCATTAAAAAGATACCTCATGAATACATCGTATGATATGCTAATTACCAACAGAGCGACTAGCCACGATACTATCTTGGCAATGCGCTCACTGGTTGAGGTCATACCATTATAAAACCTTCTCATTAGAAACCTCTTTTGAATCTGAATATCTTCAGGCAATAATTTAGAGAAGAACCATATGACAACTGATTAGTCCAAACATTCGGTAGCCCCCGGCATTTGACCAAGGGCTACCAAAGACAAGACTTGGCTAGACTTTATTGTCTAGTCATAGATGGAGTAATTCAAGGTTGTTGCCGTCTTTCCTCCTTTGTAGGTTTTCACAAACGCCTTCTTGTTTTCCCAGATCTCCTTGAACAGCGGGTCGTCAGCAGCGTATTTTAGCGTAATCTCCTTAGTCCGCTTGGCAATTTCCGCCTGGAAGTCGTCGCTGACATAGAAGATGTTAGTGCCGTAATCCCGGTACAGTTGTAAGCTCGCGCTGTCCTTGATAAGCAGTTCGGTTCTAAACTCATTACCCTGCCTCTCAATAGCGACCATTAATATCTGCTGCAGGTCACTGGGAAGTTTGGCCCAGGATTCACGGTTTACCTTGATGGTATGAGTGGCGCCTGGTGAATGAATACCGGGAAGACCCATGTAGTCCATTATCTCGTGGAAGCCCATCGGCCAGTTCACCGTCGGACCAGCGTATTCAAAGGCGTCAATGACACCTTTCTCCGCCGACTGGTAGACCTCGCCTCCGGATATGGTTACCACGGAAGCCCCAAAGGTTCCCAGTACCTCAGCCCAGAGACCAATGGTGCGCATTTTTATACCCTTCCAGTCAGCGGCTGTTGCCAGAGGCTTATGGGAATAGCAGAATACTTCTTGCCCTTCTGGCAGGCAGCCAACCACTAATCCGTAGTCCTCGAATACCTTGCTAGCGTAATCCATACCATCACCAAGATAAAACCAGGAAAAATCTTCATCACACGTGGTACCGGCCGGATAGCCTGAGGCACCCAGTAGAAGAGCCGACTTTCCAACCAGAGCCATCTCGGCACCCAGGTCGGAATGGGCCATGTGAAGTACGCCGTCTCTGACCGCTTCGGTCTGTTCGTAGACAGGGACTATCTCATTACCGGGATGTACGTGAAGAATTAACCTGCCCCCGGACATCTCCTTTACCAGGTCTGCAAGTTTGAGGTGGAACCCGGCATAGGTTGCCGACCCAACCGGATGAAGAGTTTGATATTCCCACTCAAATACCTCAGCGGGTTGTGCTGGAGCGGGTGCTGGGGCCGGAGCGGGTGCTGGGGCTGGAGCGGGTGCTGGAGCGGGTGCTGGGGCTGGGGCAGGAGCGGGTGCTGGGGCGGCGCAAGCAGCAACCAGGCTGGAGACTAACAACAATGCTATCGTAACCAATAGTATTTTCTTTCTCACTAATTTACCTCCCTAAAAAATCAATATTACCTGCTATACACTTCATACTCTCACACGGCACCACCCCCTCCATTCAGATTAGCTAACCAACAGAAATCGGGGCTTCGTATAATAAATATAAATCCGCAACACTACTTTGTCAAGCACTCCCTACCTATCCGAACAAGCTCATCAATTTTTTTCTTTTGACCTGCCCCCCTGATAGCTTCTGTCCGCTTACTTTTCCACCGCCCAGGGGACAAAACAGATGCGAATAATTGATGTTATGATACGTAGGTGCTACAATGTGTCTAAATCTGCGCCTGGTACGAGGGAAAAAACACCCGAAAGAGGCGGCGAGGGAATTAGCTCGCCCGTGTTATGGTGGCTGTTTTAATACCCACCGAGCGGAGAAGCTACTGGCAAGAATGACCGGAATTAATAATAAAAGGAGGTAACTATGCGCACTGAAGAATTAGTGAAGTATGATAATGAACATCTATTGCATGGCTTGGCGGTAGTTGGCAAGAATCAGGGCTTTGTCATTGAGAGTGCTGACGGCGTTATGCTCAAAGACACCGATAGTAGAACATTGATGGACCTGAGTGCTCAGGCAATCAATATTAATCTAGGTCATAACCGCCCTGACATTCTTGAGGTTGCCAAAGCCCAGATGGATAAATTGACCTTTGCCTTCACCTTACGTGGCTTTGTCAATCTTCCCAGCATCGAGCTTGCCCAGAAGCTGGCGACAATCACACCAAAGGGATTAGATCGCTTTCTGTGGACTCACACTGGCGCTGATACCGTTGATTGTGCCTTTAGAGTGGCTAATCTGTACTGGAAGGCAAAGGGGGCAAGGAAGTATAAAATCATAAGCTTACATAATTCCTACCACGGCACGACCCGCGGTGTAGCTATAGCTACTAACTTAGCTAAGGGCATTATTGAGGAAATGCCACCAGCGCCGGGCCACATTCATATACCCAATTATTATTGCTACCGATGCCCCTTCGGCAAAGAATACCCTGGTTGCGGCCTACAATGTGCCAAATTCTTGGAATACACCATTGAGAATGAGGGGAAGGACAGTGTGGCGGCTTTTATCGCTGAACCGGAACAGGGAGCGGCTGGCTTTATGGCGCCACCCCCTGAGTATTGGCCTATGGTCAGGGAAATATGCCGTAAGTATGATGTATTACTTATTGCCGACGAGGTGATGACCGGATTTGCCCGAACCGGCAAAATGTTTGCTATAGAGCATTGGAATATTGTGCCCGACATGTTGTGTCTGTCTAAAGGGATTGTGGCTGGCTATCTTCCCTTTGGAGCATTGGCAATTTCAGGTGAAATTTTCGATGCCTTGTCAGGTCAATTTTTCCCGGCCGGCTCTACTGAATCAGGAAATCCGGTGTGTTGTGCTGTAGCCATCAAATGTATCGATATATATGTTAAGGAGCGTATTCCAGAGCATGTCGCTCAGGTGGGGCAGCGTGCCAGGAGCCGGATGGAGAAGGAATTCCTCTCTCTACCTCACGTGGGAGTGGTTGATGGGTTGGGCTTAATGCTTGCCGTTGAGATTGTGACCGATAAGGAAACCAAAGGTATGCCTAATCCTAAGCTAGCCGATATGATACAAAGACGTGGTGTAGAGAAAGGGGCATTATTACGAATTGTGACAAATAGGTTGGGTTACAGCCCTCCGTGTACGATTACCCAGGAGGAATCCGACCGCGGGCTTGATATCTTGTATTCGGTACTATCTGAACTTAAGCCGCAAGATTTGGCTTAGAGAGTTTCTTGTCATTTGAAGTTTACTTTAAGTGCCATCTCCTTGGTCACTATTGAATCTGTGTCAGAGGAAAGGCTTACCTCTTGACAGATTTGGCAAGCTAGAATATATTATATGACTATGTAGGTGAAGATGCTTCGTGAAAGAAAACCCGACGGGTAATGTTAGTTTTATAACATACTCGAAATTTAGGGTAAAGAGCCCAAAAAACGAAAAAGGAGGTGATAGCTTTCAACAGAAAAAGTTCGAACGCGACTTTGTTCCAAGATTTTAGGAGGAGAAAATGAAGAAAAGAAAAATACTAGCTTTGGTGATGGTAGTAGCATTGGTGGGTGGCTTGGTTACTGTTGGCTGTGCGGCACCAACTCCAGCACCTGCGCCAGCTCCAGCACCTGCGCCAGCTCCAGCAGCACCCGAGGAGGTAATTCGCTGGTCAATGCAAAGTGCTTTCTCGGCTGGAGACCCCCAGTGGGCATTAACCGAGGAAGTAGTTGCGGGGATTGAGAGAGCGTCTGGTGGACGATTAGTCATTGACCTTGAGCTGGCTGGCGCCATTGTGCCGGCGGCAGAAGAGTTTGACGGACTGCGTACCGGCGCACTAGATATGGGTTATAGTTGCTGCCTGTATAACAGGCACCTTCACGCCGCCGCTCCTCTTTTCGGTCAGGTCTCTGGTGGACTGACAACGGTACAGCGGATGTACTGGATGGAATTTGGAGGAGGTCAGGAGCTAGCTCAAGAGATGTTTAAGACTCATGGCATAACCTATCTCACGTACATAGGACTGCCGGCAGAGGACTTTGCCTACACCGTTTTCAAGCTGGAGACCTTGGACGATGTCAAGAAGCTGAAGATGCGTACTGCCGGTGATGGTGGGGAAATTATGGCTGGGCTGGGGGCATCAACCGTCTTCATGCCCGGTGGTGAGCTCTACGAGTCCATGCAGCGTGGCGTCATCAATTCTTTTGAATACGGGGCAGGAAAGGAATGCTACGAGATGGCTTTCCACGAAGTATTTGACTATGCCTACCTGTCGCCGAGCCGCGCACCTTCTGATGAGAACTCCATCGCAGCCAGAACCGAAAGCTTTGAAGCGCTTCCCGACGACCTGAAAGCCATCGTAGAATATGTAACGGCGGAAGCGATGAACAACTATCTTGGTCCGTGCATAAAGGGTGATGCCGTAGCGATGCAAAAGATAATAGACTATGGCTGCGAATATCTACAACTTCCGAAGGTGATAGAGGACGCGTATCTGGTAGAAGCCGAGGCGTTCTACAATGGGAAGATGCAGGAAGAAGATGAGCTCTATGGCCGGGTGATAATGTCCCAGCGTGAGTTTAGAGAGTACTGTGAGCTGAAGGGCGTAACCGGAGGATAGCAGGCGAGCCAGGAAACCTGCTTAGAGTGGGCTAAAGCTGGAGTGCCCCAATGTGGCACACTTGCCAAGTAGAGATTAGGTTCAGCCCCCCGCTTCGAGAATGCTCTCGAAGCGGGGGAGGTAATGTATAATGAGAGAACCACGCCAGTGGAAGAAGCTGAATTTGACGGGACTTGGCTGAGAATGAGGGCCTCTTTATTCCTGCGCAGCTAAGTAGATACAAAAGACGGTGTTACAAGTTATGAGAAAAACAGTGCAGGTTATTGAATCCATTAGCGAATGGTCAGGTAAAGTAGCCTGCTGGTTTTGCCTGGCTCTGGTTCTATTGCTTACCTATGAGGTCTTTATGAGATATGTGTTGAATAATCCGACGATATTCTCATACGAGATCTCAACGATGATAGGTGTTACTATTTGTGCCATGGGCTTGGCGTACACCCATCTGCATCACGGGCATGTGAGAGTAGACGTTTTCTGGAGGCTCCTGCCACCCCGAGGAAAGGCAATCGCTGATATCGTTGGTTTCTTACTATTTTTTTTGCCGGCGGTCTTGGTGATAGTATGGGTTTCAGCGGAGTGGACACAGTGGTCTATTAAAACCAGCGAGATAATGACCAAGACTTATTTGTACCCTCCCGCCTGGCCAGTCAGAGCCGTAATGCTTATCGGGTTTTTTATGTTTATCCCTCAAGGTGTGGCTCAATTAATTCGTGATATACACTTTGTCAGAAGGAATGAAACCCTATGATTGACATGAGCCCAGAGTTAATCACCGTACTAATGTTGGGCGGACTTATCGTGACGGTTCTGTCCGGTTATCCCTTGGCTCTCCCGATTGGCTCTATAGCGGTAGTAGTCGGCTATCTGGCATTTGGTAGCTCAGTCGCTGACATACTCTACGCGCAAGTGTTTGCTATCCTGCATAGCTATGTCCTCCTGGCTCTTCCCCTCTTTATTTTTATGGGCGTCGTGCTGGAATACTCGGGGATAGCCGACAGAATGTATGATGCCTTATTCTTAATACTCAGCGGGCTCAGGGGTGGGCTGGCGATAATTACCGTGCTGCTCGGCACCGTCCTGGCGGCCTGTGTTGGCGTAATTACCGCTTCAGTCTCTATGCTCACCAGTCTTTCCCTTGCCTCCATGGTAAAGCGAGGTTATGACCATAGCTTAGCCGCGGGGGCAATTTGTGCCGGCGGCACTCTGGGTATTCTTATCCCGCCCAGTGTTATGCTGGTTATTTACGGACCAATGGCCAGGATTTCAGTAGGCAAGCTTTTTATGGCCGCCATGTTCCCCGGGCTTATCCTGTCTGGCTTATATATAACCCACATTGCCCTTCGCTGTTTCTTTCAGCCAAAGCTAGCCCCGGCGGTACCTGTTGCCGAAAGGGCTGTCCCCACCCTTTATAAAGTGAGATTGCTCTTCACTTCAGCGCTTCCACCCGTAATTATTATCCTCTCAGTACTGGGCTCTATCTTTGCCGGCATTGCTCCTCCCACTGAAGCCGCTGCCATAGGTGGCTTTGCTGCCCTGATTTTAACTGCTGCCCACCGCAGGCTTAACTGGCCAACCCTGAAAAACATATTACTCCGGTCACTGAACATCAGCTGTATGGTAATGCTCATCGGAGCAATGTCGGTCGCGTTTACCGGAGTATTCATCAAGG
>DAOUZD010000157.1 GCA_030665795.1 Dehalococcoides sp. | reverse complement strand
GAGGGCGTAGGAGGCCTCTCTAAAATCATTGGGAACCGCACGCAATGCGTCCTCGGAGACAGTGACAATGATAGGTAAGCTCATCATGGAGAGCATAATCGCTGCCGTAAGCCCGCTGAGCCCGGTGTTCAGATTGAACATGCTCTGCACCAGTGGCGACAGAAGCATCAGCCCGATGAACCCCATTACCACTGAGGGAATTCCGGCCAGTAGCTCAATAATTGGTTTCACTGTTTCTCTTACCTTGGTTGGGGCTACTTCGGCGAGATATGCAGCACCACCAACACCGACGGGTACGGCAATGGCGGTGGCGACAAGGGTAACCCAAAGCGTGGCCACAAAGAAAGGCATTATGCCAAAGGTAGGCGGTTCCGAAACCGGGTACCAGTTGGTGCCAAAGAAAAATTCCCAGGGAGGGGTATGGGCGAAAATCGGCAGGCCTTCACGCAACAGGAGAACCAGAACACCTAACAGAACGACGATAGCCAGCAGACCATTGAGAAAAATCCAGCCCTCAATGGCCTTTTCACCAAAGCGCCATCGCCGACGGAGACTCTTGGCGAGACCAGCATCGGCGGTGGCAGTTGAGGCTCCCCGCTGCAGCATGGGGGCAATCTTTCCTTTCAGACAGTTTCCCCACAAATGGGGCCTTTATTTATTATAACTATTCTAGGGGCACATAGCCAACATCGGTTACTTTTTGCTGACCTTCTGGTGACAAGCAGTAATCAATAAAGGCTTTGACGACACCGGTCGGCTCACCATTGGTGTAGTAGAGGAGTGGCCGGGCAACCGGATAGCTTCCGTCCAGAGCGGTTTCAACACTGGGCAGGACTGCCGGGTCATCGGCTGTCTTCTTAATCCCCAGGGGCTTTACTTCATCGGTAACGTAGCCCAGCCCGGGGTAGAAGATAGCGTTGGGGTTCTTGACGACCTCGGTTACCCCTCCCTCGGTGGAAGGCAGCAGCAGCACCTCAGGCCCGTATTCAAGGCTCTTATCCTCAGTGGAAAGTCCCTTCATTTGTACCACGTACTCCTTGAAGTAGACGTGGGTGCCGGAGTTAGTGTCGCGCGCGAGAGCCACGATTGGCGCATCACTGCCGCCAACCTCCTTCCAGTTGGTAATCTGGTTGGTGTAGATACCAGATAGCTGGGCAAAGGTCAGCTCGGATATTGGATTTTGAGGGTGTACGACCACCGACAGGGCATCAAGAGCTACGGTAATCTCATATGGCGCTATCCCATTCGCTTTAGCCTGGTCAATCTCCTTTGCTTTTATCTTTCGTGAAGCCTGACAGACATCAGTGGTGCCATTAATGAGAGCGGCGATGCCCGCCCCGGAGCCCGGGCCACTAACGGCGATGTTCACCTTGGGATGCATTGCCATGAACTCTTCCGCCCATACCGCGGTTAATGGAGTTACCGTGTTTGACCCGATAACATTAAAGGAACCTGATAGTTCTGTGCCTGCTGGCGCCGGTGCTGATTTAGCACAGCCAGCCGCGGTGGCAATTAACCCGATAACAAGCATCAAGGGCAATAGCCGCCACCATGTATTTATTTTGTTAATCTTTGGAATCAATTATAAATCTCCTTAAATTATGAATAATTTCTTCTATTTCTATTATTGTTCCCTTTATAAGGTGGGGCACGAGAGCCGTGAGTACCTAGGACCATTAAAATTCCTGAATTAACTCCTTTACTTTAGTTTTGATTTTATCTCTTACCTGTTTTGCTTTTTGCCGGGGAATTAAAAAGGCCGAAGCCAGATGGCTTCGGCCTGAATTATGAACACAAACAAATAGAACTTTTAGCAACTACTATATTATACCGTTAACAGATTATTCCTGTCAATATAAATGATTTCACTTTTCTAGTATTTTACCATAATCAAGTTACTCTGGTCAAGATGTGAGGTATCATTTAAGGTAACCAGTCGAGCCTTGCCGTCGATAACTCGTATTATGCTCAGCGAGGCGTTACTGATTTCAAAACGACGATAAATGCTATTTGATGCGCCGAGAATGTGTGCCACCAGTACCCGAATCACGACATCATGGGTTACCATTAGCGCTTGTTTATCCTGGTTATCGGCGACTATCATCTCAAAGGCACGAACGGCTCGTTCCGTTACCTGCTGGAAACTTTCCCCGTTAGGCAGCGTAACCTCTGAGGGGTCGGTTCTTGACTGCCGCCAGAGTTCCGGCCATCTTTGACTGATTTCGTCTATATGCAGTCCCTGCCAGTCGCCTTGCCGAATTTCAATCAAGTCGTCCAGGACTTTCGGTTCGAGCTTGTGGGGTTTAGCCAGATTGAGTGCCGTGTTACAGGCTCTCTTCAGCGGACTGGTATAAATTGAAGCAATGGGCAAGTTAGCCAGCCGGGAAGACAGTCTATGGGCTTGGGCATAGCCTAAATCGTTGATGTCTTCATCGGACCAGCCCATAAAGAAGCCGGTAACGTTTGACTCAGTTTGCCCGTGGCGGGCAAGTAGAACAGTAGTGGTCATTTACACCTCCGTCAGGAATCAGTATTTTACTTTAAAGCCTCGCTTAGTATTGACGAGGCAAACATTTACCTAGAACAGCCGCCAGTCCCTCAAGCCTTGTTGGATAATCGCCAGATATTCCTTTGAGGGCCGCGTTTCTTCTAATTGGCCAGCCTTGATATAGGTTATGACTTCAATCGGCTCACTATCTTCACCAAGTACGGTGACCTTAAATCGGTTGTAATCACTTTCATATCTATCCAGTCGGCGTAAACATTGTTCCGAAACTTCATAAATCGCCCCGCGAACTCTATCACCGCGAAGCGGTTTGATGCTGGCGACTCCGCCTCGCCACCGGCGGAACCAGCCGACGAAAACCAGTTTGTAGTTAGACAGGGTAGCGGTAAACATGGGGTTGCTGTCCGGGCAGCGTTCCCGCATTTGTTTCCGGTTCAGATTGGAGCCATAGGCAAAGTAATACATTGCTTCACCTCAAAGTGACCGGGAAGTTTATTTTAGCGTTTTCTTCGGTTCCTTCTTGAGTCAGGTAACCCGGTCCGCTCTTTATCTATATCTACTCAATTTTCTCCATGTCCTCGCCGCAGCAGACCAGGGTACCTCCACCAACTGCCGTAACTACCACCTCATTACCACAGATGTTGCACCGGTATTTTTCACCAACCGCCTCTACCGCCATGCTTTAAACCTCCTTAATCGTAACTACATTCCACGCGCCCAA
>DAOUZD010000178.1 GCA_030665795.1 Dehalococcoides sp. | reverse complement strand
AAAAGCGCGGTATATATTCTATGCTCAACAGCCCTGTAAGCGATGTTCCCTCCGATTAATCCCTGAAAGGCACCAATAACCGGCCTATCCGCCGAAGTCACGACAATGAACTGCGTCCCATCCTCAACCAGTTGACTCGCTGGTAGTGTAGAACAGGACTCTTGACATACTAAAATGCCAAATTTCCCGAACTCAGTATCAAAGCCATGTATCCTCGGCAGGATTTTATTCGTGTCAAATGGAACAAATCCATCAAAAAAGTGAGGAAATAAATAAGGTGCGTCCCAATGCTCAACCTTTCCCTCCGGGAATACCACGTTATCCCCGTCCGTTAGGTAGACATTGTGCTTTTCACTGAAATCTACATATTCCTTGGCAAAAGGACCCGCTGGCTCGAATGGTTCATAATTCATCCATGTTGACCACAGGACTATCTCCGGTTCGTATTTCAAGGCGTATTCGGTCAAGTTAGCGTAGAGTTCATTGATATGTTGCTTTTCCATCGTTGAAGGCTTCGCCTGGATAATAACTACATTGGTATCACCGGTGGTAACTCCTGGAATGCTAATCCAACCACAGACAAATATTACTCCGAAGACCAGCAGTACTGCTATGACCTGCTTAGATACTCGCCTTGTTTCTCTGTAATGGACTATTCCATAGGCAATGGCAGAGTTGACCAACCAGATTAGAAAGGTTACTCCACACATGCCGGTGAATGAGGCTAACTGCAAAATTGGAGTGTTCAGCCACTGGGTTCGTGATACGGAAATAAGACCAAAGCCACCACCTAACTTCATCACTACAGGTATGTTCATTAGGAGAAATTCTATGGCAGTGGCGAGCACCGGCACGACGAAGATTTGTAGTGCCGAGGGTAGGTAACTCAGCTCGGGGCGCGGTAGCTGTTTGGGCTTCCAATAGGTAACAGGCAATACAAGATACAAGCCTGCGAAAAAAGCGATAATTACACCAAGAGGCCAAGCAATAAAGATAGGGAGAAAAACATCCACTTCGTTGTAAACCCATAAGAATAGCGGAGCAAGACAGATGGCCGTGACCATCCCTAGTTTGTCTACCCTTTTCGCCTTTGTCTCATAGTATATAGCTATAAGGAAAGGCACAAAGGCAAACCAGGCCAAGAATCCAAGGTTGAAGGGTGGATAGCTTAACAGAAGGAGAACGCCCGATAATACAGCTAATCCATAGCTATTTCTTGCTTTCATTTTTGCTGCCACAGTAATTACTCGTGAAGATAATTATGCGTCCATCTCTTCTTGATGTCAATAGATAGCCCTGTAAATGGCAAGTTGAATCGGGCCGGGGCCCACATTACCAAAGGTTACCCATTTTCCTAGCCGCTCCTCGGCATTAAACAAGAAGCTATAGTGTTAATCTGAATATTATTCGTTTGACGAACACGCTTGGATATAATAAACTTACACTGCTGGTCATGGATAGGATACAAGCAATTCTTGTAGTAGTGGGATAAGCTGCTTTTTCTCGAATGAAAGTTCGGGAACTGTCCAGAGTGGCCAGCCATATTAATTAGGTAATGTTATTACCGCAAACTAGCTAGTAATTAACCGCTTTTTGTCATTGTAGTGTAACGTAGACTTAATCAACAGTAACCGTCAGCGCAAAGGTCCAGGCACCCTTTTCTCCATCCTGCCAGGGCTGGCTGTACTCCATGGATACACTGGTGGTGCCTCCCGTTAAAGCTCTGAAAGTCCATACTTCCTTGCCGGAAGCACCGGGCGGCGGGTTTTTCTTGTCACTACCCTTTGGGGCGATAAATTCATGGCTCAACTGCTCCAGCACGGCAGCATCGCCAATTTCGGCATTCTCCGACCACTGGAAGCCGGTGGTTGGATTGGAACAGAGGGTTACCACCAGTAGGTCGCCGACAGCGACACCAGCTTCCCGGGTGATGTGGTTTTCACCTTGAAACTCTTCGCAGGAGACCTCCAGGGAGACCCCTGCCACTGGTTCCTCTTCACCCTTGTCTTGTTTATCTTCTTTATCCCCGTCTTCTGGCTTATCTGACTGGCCTTTCTGCGTGATGGACAGCTTCACCACTGGTTTTACCTGAATTTTCCCAGCCCCGGTGATGTTAACCGAGTGCTCCGCATCGAAGTCAAGGAGGATGGTTGTCGTCTCTCCAGGCTCAACATCGAACGGGCGCACGATTTTAACTTCTTTGCTGGGCACGGTAGCCTCTTGTGGCTCATTCTCGCCTAGGGCTACCTCAGCCTTGTCCACAATCAACCTCAGCTGGGTGTATTTACCCGCTTCCACTTCAGCCGCACCGAAAAACTCCTCAACGCCTTCTACCTCGAGCAGATCGAAGGTGGTCATATTGTCTGAGAGATCAATGGTAATCCACTCTCCCTGCTCTCCCTCCTGTTCTTGCTCCTGTTCCGGGGTCTGGTTGTCGCTGGACTGCTCCTGTTCTTGTTCCTGCTCAGCCACCGCCCGGTGAATCTCTAGCCTGGAAATTGTGAGAAGGACGGCAGTTACCTCTTCGTCAGGAGGGGCATCGGTCACGTATACCTCAACGATGCCCGGCACTGACTGGGGTGTTGGTGATGGTGTCGGCGATAGCTCTGGTGTTGGGGCAGGCGATAGCTCCGGTGTTGGGGTGACTGGAGGTACCGGTAAAGCGCAGGCACCAAATAGAAAAGTGAGCATGCCGAGAAATATGACTCCGATAATTAGTCTGGTCTTAATCATTCCAACCCCTCCTTAATCCATATTCATATTATAT
>DAOUZD010000148.1 GCA_030665795.1 Dehalococcoides sp. | reverse complement strand
CCCTTTTAGTATAAGCATTATTGGCCGGGAAATTAAAATGCCAGCAGTCATATATTATACCACCTATATGCCTTTTGTCAATATTTGGTGACAAAGTTAGTGCAATCTATCTTAAAGTGCCTGAAGAAAAACGGCTGCCTCCACAGCAGACGCTCCTTGCTACCTGTGCTGAATTCGGGTTAGTGAATCAGACTTGCCCGTTCACTGTCGTACGCTGCTCTTTGGTGTAAGCGTTCAACACTTGTCCAGAATGTGTAATATAGGTAACGAAGCTTGTATTGTGCGGTTCCACACTTGAGCTTTCAAACGTGTATCCTCTCTTATCCCATATGCTTTGTAACATGACTACTGTCATATGATAGCATTCTAAATTGACAATTGGCAGGCTCAGTAGTATGATAGAAGAAACCAGATAGGGCTAATATTACACTTCTGTCACCTGTTTTGCGATCACGACTTTGGAAAACAGGCTAGTCAGATGAACGAAGTAAATTCCTTGTGCTGAGGAGGTATACAATTATGCGAAAACTAACAATGTCGGCTATGAGCATTTGCCTTCTAGCTTTGGTTCTGTTAGTTACTAGTTGCCAGTGTGGAGCGCCTGCCACAACCTCGGAGCCTGCTCCTCCTACCTTGACCATGACCTATTATGAAAGCGCAGAGCATGGCTTTTCCATCGAGTATCCCGAGGGATGGGCGCAACAGTCACACGGAGCAGCCACGAGCTTCTCTTTCCAATTCAATGATCCCGAAGGACGTCTCTCGGCAGGTGTGTCGGTAGATTACAGAGCCGAGGAGATTGGCTTAGCCGACGCTGCATCCGAAGGCAAAGGGTACCTGGAATCGAGTCCGCAGTTTGAGATGGTCTCAGAAGGTAACGTTACCATAGGTGACAGTATCTCAGGCTACGAAATGGTAGGCAAAGGTGATATCGGGGCTGGAAAAGTGGAGAAGTTCAGATACGTCGTTCTGGTGCGGGAGAAGCAGGTTTTGTGGGTTGGGATAAGTGGAGAGCCAGTCGCGTTTGACGAGCAGAAACAGCTGGTAGATACCATAATAGACAGCTTCAAACTCCTATCAACGTATACCTTTGTACCACTCCCTCCCAGCCCCGGCGGCACCTACACCAACGCCGAGCATGGCTTCTCCATAACTTATCCTGCGGGATGGGCTGAGGCTACTACTGGCCAATATGATGAGATTGTTGACCTTCGGGCCGCAGAGGGATTGCCTGAGATAATGGTCAGGGCATGGACTGAAGAGACTACCCTTGACGAGGCAGCATCGGAGCTAAAGCAAATGTACAGCGAGCATGTAGGTAACTATGGGTTACTTTCCGAAGGTGAGATAACGCTCGACGATGGCACCCCAGCCTACGAGTTCGTATTCAAGGGCACGATGGAGGGCTATCTCCTCACATGCAAATGTGTGATTGTAGTTCGGGAAGCAGATGTCTTTCTTATACAGGGTTTCACCATGCCTGACCGTTTTGAACAGGATGAACCAGTTCTGGACGAAGTAATTGGCAGCTTTCATCTGCGGTAGTCTGCTTTTATATACCCAGCCGGAAAATAGAACTGAACAATAGCTTAGATTGTGCAGCCTCACCGACAAAAAAGAGGGGCTCTCCCATTGGCATTTGGGGGAGCCCCTTCTTTTTTGTGTATTAGACTCAACAAATCAAGCTATTGTTCAAGGACTAACATTCTGGAGCATTGTTAATTATGGTCAAGACAAGACAAGAAGACCGACCCATCGACCCCGTTGCAACCGTCTGATTCAGTGGTCATGAGAGATGCTCCTTAATAACTTCCTTTGGCCCACACCAACAACATCGTCTTTCATCATCAAGAACGCTATGGAGATTCAACCTTCGAGCTTCCGTGCTAATTCAAAGCCCTTCTGGAAAGCTGACTCTAGAAGCTCTTTATCTTTGGCTATAGCGCCTCGGTCAAAGAAACCCGTCGCGGGGAACTCACAAATTATTTCATACCCCAAAGCCTCGAGTGGTCTCCGCATCGCTCCCAATGTATATCCCATATCTGAGATATCCACTTGCTCACAGACAGCAAAGACTATGCCCTTACGGTCCTGTCCCTCAAGGCAGCTTGACCACTCCCGTGGTCGGTCATCAGTAAAAGTAAGGTATGGATACAGCCGGTCGATAAATACCTTCATCCACGGCGTTACATTATAGAAGTAAGTCGGTGAGCCCAGCACTATTCCTTTGGATTCCTCTATTTTGGGGTACAAAAGCTGCATACCATCGCTGAACTTTGGGCAGGTTCTACTCTTACAACACCGCTCACAGCCAACACACGGCTGGATAGAGTAATCCCTTAAGAAGATATTCTCTGTTTGGATACCAGCCTCTTCGGCTCCACGCAAGAATTGCCTCAGTAGAATATCCGTATTGCCACCGGCACGCGGACTCCCGCTAAAACCAATCACTTTGGTCATTTGGAATCACCATCCTTCTTAGGAATATATTATTATAATCACATAGTCATTCAAGTGTGCAGTCTAGCTCACTTTGCTTCGAATGTTACTTCATGTTGGGAGGTATAATGAAAAAGGGCGGGATGCCACTTGCTCGATTACAGCTGAGGCTACCACACAGGAGGGGAGGTTATTGGGGAGAAAACCAAACCCCAGCCTCAGTTTCCCCTGGCAGAGCCCGCCTCTAATCTCCTTTATACCCCCATCTTTCTTAGGCAGGAAAACGGTATCTCTGAGCCATTGCTAAGTATGGCCAGCGCAGGATTAGAGGGATGTGACGCTTTAACCTTTACAATAGTCCCCAGTGGTAAATAATTGCCGCGGCTAACGATATAGTCAGTCCTCTCAAAATACTTCGCCCGAGCCTTGCGCCGTATCTCCTTCATTCTGGATTTGCCTTTCGCCGAGCCTTGATGTAAAGGGCGCCATGTTTTCTCCTATACAGGCTACACTCTTTACAGAACCTCCGAGAGCCGAGCGGGCGTGGCCTGCCGCATTGCTCACACTTTCTCACCTCAGCAATAAGTGATGGTATTTGTTTAACTTGCTCCTCAGAGTAAAGCCAGAACCCGCCGGGCCTTATCGGGTTGATAATACCCTCTTTTCTCAGCTGCGTGAGCCATGTCACCGGGTATCCCAGCTCAGCTGCAGCCCTTTCCTCAGGTAGTAGGGCAACCTGTGGCGAGCCATATTTAGCTAGAATCTGCCTTATCTCCTCATGGCTTCTATTAAACATCTGCCCCAGCTGCCTGAGGGTCTTACCCTTGTTTCTCTCACGGGTAAGTAGCTCTACAGTGGCTGGTGAGACTCTTTTGTTCAC
>DAOUZD010000150.1 GCA_030665795.1 Dehalococcoides sp. | reverse complement strand
AATCCCGGTTTCAACTCTATCCCCAATTATCGCCCCTAGCTTGCGTCTCCCGGTATTTATGTCAGCTACCCATATTTCTTTCTTATCCAGCCTCAGATTGGCAATCTTGGTGCCAGCACCGAAATTGCAATCCTCGCCGATAATGCTGTCGCCAACATAGTTATGGTGAGGAAGCTTACTACCTCTCATAATGACGCAGTTTTTCACTTCTACGGCACTACCAATATGGCAATTATCACCAATAGCGGTATAAGGGCGAATATAGCAGTTGGGGCCAATTTCACAGTTCTGTCCAATTATCACCGGACCAACGATGTAGGAACCTGACCTTATCACGGTATTTTCGCCGATGGCAACAGCGCCCTTCATGACTACATTTTCTTCTACTTCACCCAGGTTCTGCGCCTTGATTCCGGCCAGCAGTGATTCATTGGCCGGCAGTAAGTCCCAGGGGTAGCTGAGGTCAAGCCGATGGTTAATCTTTTGACAAGCAATATCAAACCCCTTGTCCATCATCAATTGCAAAGAATCGGTTATCTCATACTCTCCCCGTGGTGATTTTGAGGTCAGGGATATAGCACTAAATATATCCAGGGTGAATAAATATAGCCCGACATTGGCCATGCGGGATGGCGGTTTAGCCTCTTTTTCATAAATTTGGACTACTTTGCCCTCACTCAACTCAACTATACCTAAATCCCTGGTATCCTTAACCTCAATGACACCCAGCGTATTATTATTCTTACTGGCTAATTTTTTGATATCTTTTCGGCTGATAATAATATCTCCGTTCATCACCAAGAAGTTTCCCTCGACTAGACCCTCAATCATCTTGAGCGCATCAGCCGTGCCCAGTTGCTTTCTCTGGCTAGAGTAGGCGATGTTTACCCCCCATTTCTCCCCGTTACCAAAATAGTCACGCACCTGCTCGTCCTTGTAGCCAACAACGAAGATAAACTCCGCAATACCAGCCTTACTGGCTTCAATGAGCAGGTGCTCCAGGATGGGCTTATTGGCGATAGGTAGCATTACCTTAGGTCTAACATAGGTGAGAGGACGCATCCGGCTACCTTCGCCGGCAGCTAAAATAACTGCCTTCAACCTACCTTCTCCTTACTCTCCTCAAGACAATCTTTGATTATCCTGAAGCCATTATCATAGAGCTGGTGCACTCGCGCCTCACTTTTTGCCTCCGCCGTCAGCCTGATTATGGGTTCCGTGCCGGAGGCTCTGACCAGCAGCCAACCATCCTTAAAGCTCAGCCTGACACCATCGATAGTACTTACCGATAACGTCTCCATAGCCATTAATTGTGGTTCCAGACTAGACATTACTATCCCTTCACTACTAATACTGCCCCGAAGAAGAGGATAACTGGGTAGGCTATCAACCAAGGGTGATAATCTTTGCTGATTAGCTATAGCTATCATTTGAGCCGCCGCATAGATACCATCGGGACATAATGAGACGCCGGGGAAAATCCAGCTTCCGGACGGTTCACCGCCAAAATCACCACCACTTTTGAGTTCCTCAGATACACAGGTGTCCCCTATTTTGGTGCGCCGGACACTAAAATCCATTTCCTCAATTGCCATCGAGGCATCTAAGGTCGTCACCACTTCTTTTGCCTTCACTGCCCGAGCAAAAATCACCAGCAGCTTATCCCCAGAAATAAATCTACCCATATCATCCACCGCCATCATTCTATCAGCATCCCCGTCATGGGCGATACCCAAATCAGCCCCGGACTCCTTCGTTGCCTTGATTAAATTCTCCAGATTGGACTCCGTTGGCTCAATGCCGCGAGGAAAGAAACCGCTGGGCTGGCAATTTATCTCCACCACTTCACACCCCAGCTTCCTTAGTAGATAAGGAGTAATCACCGAAGCGGCACCACACCCGCAATCCAAGACTACCTTGAGCTTCAACCCGGTCGGAAAATCCGGGATGATGCGCTCAATATGCTGCTCAATGGCACTACAGTAAACATCACCCCCTTTAATCTCATCCCAGGTAGCCACCTCAAGGGAGTCACTGAAGACCATTTCTTCTATCTGTTTTTGTTGCTCAGAATCAAAGGCAGAGCCGTCCGGGTTCAAAAGTTTTATTCCGTTATACTCCGGGGGGTTATGCGAAGCTGTAATCATTACTGCGGCAGCAAATTTGCGGGCAACCAGAGCAAGCGTCGGTGTCGGCACAATCCCGGCGTCTTCACACCGGGCGCCGGCAGCGAGCAGACCGGAGATGAGGGCATGTTTCAGGGCATCGCTGGAAGTCCTGGTATCACTACCCACGACCACGTTACCATAAACCTTCCCGACAGCCAGTCCAACCTTCAACGCCAAGGAGACCAAACCACTGTCGAAAAGAGCCCGTATGCCAGATGTGCCAAAAAGCCTCATTTTGTCCTAATTCTACTCCTATGAGCCCAAAAGTCAATAGAGACTAAAAGTGGGGAAACTAAGGAGAGATACACTAAAGGAAAAGAGAGCAAAAGGGGGTGAGGTCAAAAATTATCTATATCTTTAGCTCAGAGCGAGTGTGGAGGAATCTGGCCACGTTGTCACGGGTAATCAACCCGACAACCCTCCCTTCACTGACCACGGGCATCTGGTTGATGCTATTCTCATCCATCTGCTCCAGCACGCTCAGAATATCCTGGTCAGGGTAGGCTATGCTTAGTTTTTCCACCGGGGTCATTGCATTTCTTACCTGAGTTACTTCCCAATCTGGCTGGGCGACCGATTTAATATTTCCCAAGGTCAAAATCCCCTTTAATTCCCCGTCGTCAGTCACCAAGAAACAGCGATGCCCACCAGTGAAGATATACTCCTGAATGAGATGACTAACCGTAACCTCCGAGGAGACTACCGGACAGCTAGATGTCATCATATCGGAAGCAGTAAGTCCCTGTAGCGCTAATTGCCATTGCGCCTGCCGGTAGCTGGCAGAAGCAACATAAGTCAGAAACCAGCCGATAAAGGCCAGCCAGAGACCGCTAAACCACTGCCCGGAAAAGAGGAACATTATTACGATGCCACCCAGAATGAAAAGATAGCCGACACCCTGCCCGACGTGTGTGGCAATTCGAGTGGCGCGCTTATAATCGCCGCTGAAACGCCAGAGAAGGGAGCGAAAAACACGCCCGCCATCCAAAGGAAAGCCAGGAATGAGATTAAAAACTGCCAGTACCACATTTATCTGAGCCAACCAGAAGGCCATCGCGGCTATCGGCTCACTGATACCCTGCAGCAGTAAATGGAGCAAGAAAAATAAGCCACCAATTACCAGGCTGGAGAGGGGACCAGCCGCCGCC
>DAOUZD010000047.1 GCA_030665795.1 Dehalococcoides sp. | reverse complement strand
TCTCTCGCCGGGGTAATCATTGGCGTCATCCTGGCTGGTCGCTTTTATGTTGCCTTATCTGAGCAGCTTACCTTCATTCCACAGGAAAATCTGGCCAAAATTGCTGCCTTTGCCATTATTCTGGTCATAGTAATGTTAGTTGCCGGGATACTGGCCTCAGTGCTGAAGTGGCTTGCTTCAATAGTGATGCTGGGTTGGGTTAATCGCCTCGGTGGTGCCGTCTTTGGCTTGGTGCTGGGAGCTATCTTCTGCAGCACCCTGCTCGCCATCTGGGCGAAGTTCCTCGGCGCAGAAGGACCAATTGCTGAATCAGGCTTAGCTACCCTGCTATTAGACCGCTTCCCTATAGTGCTAGCTCTGCTGCCTGAAGAGTTTGACGCCGTGCGTTCTTTTTTCCAGTAATAAGAAAAGGACTTTAGAGCTTGACCCAAATATCTTCTATGTGGGGGCGGTAAAATTTTTGCCCCTGCCTGATTACAGCCCCCACATAGTCAACCAAGTTATTGAGTTATGATTAATTTCTATTTTAAGTCACCCTTAGATACCCGTTGGGGTTTCCCCCGGATGCAGCCCCTTCCACTTTTCAAGTAGCTGCTCCCGACTTTCTTTATGCTCTGGGTCGGGTACACAACAATCCACCGGGCAAACCTCAACGCACCGGGAAGATTCAAAAGAACCAACGCATTCGGTGCATTTATTGGGGTCGATGACATAGATTGTCTCCCCTTCACTGATGGCTTGGTTGGGACACTCCGGTTCACAAGCTCCACAGCTAATGCACTCCTCTGTAATCTTGTACGCCATAAATTTACCTCCTGTTTTTCCTTAAAGAATTAGTTTTAATAAAAGCGCTGCATTTTCTGAAAAACTTACATTTCGCCCTGAACCTTCTTTCTTAAAGCCTCAGCCACATGCTCAGGAACAAGGTCATTAATGTTACCACCCAGACGGGCAACTTCCTTGAGCAGGCTGGAACTAAGGAACTGATACTCTTGACTCGCCATCAGGCAAAGCAGGTCTAGTTCCGGAGATAACTTCCGGTTCATCAACGCCATTTCAAATTCCTTCTCGAAATCAGCGTTCATTCTCAGTCCGCGGATCATAACCTGTGCCTTCTCCTGCTTGGCAAAATCAACAGCAAGTCCACTGAAAGCTTTTACCTCAACATTAGATAGATTGGCTACCGCTCGCTTGGCCGAATCTACTCTTTCCTCAGTAGTAAAAACAAGATGCTTATCCGATTTCTCATAGACGCCAATGATTATCTTATCAAAAAGTTTGGCGGCTCGGGTAACAACATCAAGATGACCATTGGTTATCGGGTCAAAAGTGCCCGGGTAGACGGCAACAGTCAAAGTTGACTCTCCTTCCCGTATACGGCAATGCAACTATCACCATGACGATGTTCTTTAATGAGCTTCAGGGCAGCGTAAGTTGAATCTAAAGACAGATGCGGGGAATGTGTCACTACTAATATTGAGTTTGCCCCGACCAGCTTCGAGGTTGCCAGTTTTGTTACCAAGCTCCCGATAGACGAATTAGAATAGGGAGGGTCCATCAGTATAATACTATACTCCTTTTTAAGAAAGGAAAAGGCTTTAGCTACACTACAGCAATAAATATGAGCCTGTGCGACAAAGCCTGTCTTTTCCAGATTCTGTTTTATTATAGCACAACATCGTGATTCGCGTTCAACAAAGTCAACCCAACCAGCACCTCGACTTAAAGCCTCAATACCTAAAGCGCCACTGCCCGAAAATAAATCGAGCACCTGCGCCCAATCGCCGGTAAGGTTTTCTAAAATAGAAAAAATCGCTCCTCGTACTAAATCTGTCGCCGGACGAGTAACGGTGCCCTTTGGTACTTTAAGTCGGTGCCCTTTCGCCCTGCCCGTAATAACTCGCATTCTTAATATAAAACATTTACCAGATAAAAGTCTACACCAGGCAAGATAAGTCTAACAATACTAGAATAACCACTGGGGATAGAATTGTCAATAAAAGGCTGGTGCGGTTACTCTCAATTGTGGTTACCAAACTACTTTATCTCCAGAAATTCAAGAACCTAAAAGTCCTGTCCCGGCAAAAGTATCCGATGCAAACCACAGCACCGGCAATGCTCATACCTGCGGGGAACCTTATAAAGTCCCTTCTTGCTACAGTATGGACAGTAGGCAAACTTTATCCCGTTGCCGTTCCTGTGCCTATTCTTTCCGTTTTGCCCATTTAGAGCTACATTAGATGCCACACTAGTATGCCCCCGCAAGCAGCCTTACCAATTATCCCACCATCCACAGCCTCATTAGTTATCTTCCTAGCCTCTGGATGCTTCGGCTGGTAAACCACTCTCCAGAAGGATAGTTCCCTCCGGCAATCTTAACTTCTGGAGTCCGCAGCCGGGGTCATCAAAGGCGGTTGAACCGGTTTACTCGCCGGAGTTATTGCCTGGCGCCGATGGCTGAATAGCGGACGACGCAAGAACGAGGGAACATCTAGTTCATCCTCACTCTTGATGCCCCTGAGGAGTTGTGTCAGTTCATCCTCCTGACTAGCTCCGGTCAGTCCCAGTTTGGCAATGAAACCAGTGGCGATTAGGGTTATCCTGACATCATTGTCCATAGCAGGATCATGAGCCACCCCAAAAATGATGTTAGCTTCAGGGTCTACCGCTTGCCTGATGACATCGGCGGCTTCATTAACCTCGAATAGGGTAAGGCTACTACCACCAACGACATTGAAGAGCACTGCCTTCGACCCATTAATGGAAACATCCAGTAGTGGACTGGCTAGGGCTTGCTTGGCAGCATCTATCGCTCGGTTCTGACCTGTCCCAGTGCCGATAGACATCCAAGCCGGACCAGCATCCTTCATAATTGATTTCACATCGGCAAAATCAAGATTAATCAGCCCAGGGGTAGTGATAACTTCAGCAATTGCCTGAACGCCGTGTCTCAGCACATCATCAGCCAGCTTAAAGGCACTATCCACACCTGTCTTCTGGTCACAGAGGGCTAGTAATCGGTCGTTAGGAATAATAATGAGTGTATCGACCTTGCCCAACAAGCGAGTGATACCTTCATTGGCTACCTGAGTGCGATGGACACCTTCAAAGCTGAACGGTTTGGTGACCACGGCAATGGTGAGGGCACCACTTTGCTTGGCTATTTCCGCAATTACCGGTGCCGCCCCGGTGCCAGTACCACCACCCATGCCACCAGTGACAAATACCATATCAGCTCCGGAAACAAGCTCTCTAAGTTCATCACGGCTTTCCTCGGCTGCCCGCTGACCCAAAGTACAATCACCGCCTACGCCCAATCCTCTAGTTAATTTCTCACCAAGCTGTATACGGGTCGGGGCTTCGGTAATAGCCAGAGCTTGGGCATCAGTATTCATGGCGATGAATTCCACACCCTGAATTTCCTCTCTGACCATGCGGGTTATCGCATTGCTGCCACCACCACCGAGGCCAATAACCTTAATTTTGGCTGGATTAGCCACAAAACTTGTTTTTGCCATCTCCCTCCTCCTTTATGTACTACTGATAGGGAATTTCTTGGATTTCCTAGCGGAACAGATTCTGAATCCGGAAAGCTAAACGCCGTAGAGCGGTACCCAGTTTCCAGGGTTGCCAAGTCTGGTTACCTTCCTGTTTTGCCCCCCATAACAGCAGGCCAACACTAGTCGCATAGGCCGGGTCACAAAGAGTATCGGCAATACCCTCCATATTGGTGGGAGTGCCTACCCTCACCGGGAGTTGTAGTATCTCACGCCCCAACGTCGCTATGCCCGCTAGATTAGAGCTACCGCCGGTAAGCACCAGACCAGCCGGAACCAGTGTTTCATATTCAGAGCTTGGTAGCTCGAGCAGGATAAGCTTCATTATTTCCTCGACCCGAGCCCGGATAATGTCACACAGGTCCTGATAGGAGACACCGTGTCCGTCTTGAGAGATCGCGGTATTGGTTTCCGCCTTACTTTCGTAAACTGGCATCACGCTACCGTACCTCTTCTTCATTTCCTCAGCCACATCAAATGGCAGTCCTAGACCGATGGAAACATCTCTGGTGAGTTGATAACCAGCTACCGGTAGGATGGAGGTATGCCAAATACTGCTGTCTTTGAAAACAGCAATATCGGTAGTGCCACCACCGATATCAGCCAAGATAACACCGACTGCCTTCTCGTCTTCGGTCAATATTGCCTCACTGCTGGCCAAAGGTTCGAGGACAAGGTCTTCAATATCTATGCCAATGCTACGAATACACTTAACCAGATTCTGGACAGAAGTTACGGCAGCGGTAATGACGTGTGTCTCTACATCAAGCCTAAAACCGTGCATTCCTACTGGGTTTTTGACTCCTGCCTGACCATCAACAACATAAGCCCGAGGAATAACATGGAGTAGCTTTCTGTCACTAGGAATTTTGATACTCTGGGCAGAGGCAAGAACACGCCTCAAGTCATCAGAGCGCACCACGCGGTCATTCCGTGTAATCGCCACTACCCCTCGGTTATTCAACGAAGCGACATGCCTCCCGGTAACACCGACATAGGCTGAGTCTACCTTGTAGTTGCTAGCCTGTTCCGCTTTCCTCACTGACTCACGAATTGACTCTCTGGCTTCATTGATATTAATCACCAAGCCTTTGTGTAACCCAACAGACGGATTAACGCCAACGCCAACAACTCGCGGAACACCACCATCATTTATGTCAGCTATAGTCGTGCAAACCTTGGTAGTACCAACATCAATCGAAGCTATAGTCCGATTTTTCATCTAACCCTCCTCATTTAAGAAGACTCTGACCATCATAAGTTCTGTTAACTTTTACATTTCCAGAACCTCCTTTTTCATAGTCTAAAATTACCGAACCAATCTAGGACATGGAAAAGATGAACCTGAGCTTTTCCAGCAAATATGACCTTCTCCAAGCTCCAACCTTAGTTTCGGCTAAAATACTCAGTATCTCATCGGGCCGATAGCAATCAGCTTGAGCAATAATGTGCTCCGCCACTCTCAATTTTAAGTCACCGAGAGTCGTATACGGTTTGGTGGATCTAACCTCACCAGCCATCATATCTTGTTCCTTCATTATAGTCCCCTTCTAAATTCTGCCCCTTTAAGTTCTTTATTTAATTCCGAACCAACCTAGGCCGCTAAGAAGACCATTTCAAGCTTTTTCAACAAAGCTGGCCTCTTCCAGGCTCTAGCTTCAGCTTCGGCTAAAACACTCTCTATTTCCGCGGTTCCAGAGCAATCATCTTGAGTAATAAAGCGCTCCGCCGCTCTCAATCTGGCGCTGCGGCTACGCGGATTAAGTTTAATCTCCGACTCGGAAGGAATAATCACCCGCTTATTGATTAACCTCAAGCGAGCTTTATGTCCACAGATACAAACCGGGGTACCGGGGGGACAAATGCAGCCCTTTGCCTCTTGCTGCATGAGCCGTTTCACGATGCGATCTTCAAGAGAATGATAACTAATAACTACCAGCCTACCTTCGAAACCAAGGAGATCAGTCGCCTGCTTTAGCGCCACTTCCAGGTTTTCGAGTTCCTGATTAACCACGATCCTTAACGCCTGAAAGGTTTTGGTTGCGGGATGGATTCGACCTCGTCTCCGGCCAACAGCCCGTTCTATCGTCCGGACCAAATGAAGCGTGGATTTTATCGGGCGTTCACTCACAATGCACCGCGCTATCCAGCGGCTACAACCTTCCTCACCATAAGTTCTTATCAGGTAAGCCAGTTCAGCCTCAGACGAGTTGTTAACGATATCGGCAGCAGTAATACCCTGACTCGGATTAAGTCGCATATCTAAAGGCGCATCACGCTGAAAGCTAAAGCCGCGACCATTCCCATCAAGCTGAAGAGATGATAGGCCTAGATCAAATAAGATGCCGTGTACCGGAAAGAAATCATATTTAATGCAGATAGCCTGTAGATTAGCAAAGTTTTCATTCATGATAAGGGTTGAACCTTGGTAGGCTTCGAGTTTTGTCCTAGCGACTTTTATTGCTTCAAGGTCGGCATCAATACCTAATAATTGCCCACCAGGAGAACTACGCTCTAAAATAGACAGAGCATGCCCGCCTCCCCCCAGAGTGCAATCAATGTAGCGCCCCCCGGGTTGGACCGCTAGCGCCTTCATCGTTTCTTCGAGCAGAACCGGGATATGGCTCGAGGTTGACATGCTTGGACGCATTAGTGCCTCTCTAAGCTTTCGATAATCTGCCAGGCCTGCTCTTGGCTAGTTGCCTTCTCCTCTTCCCAAAGCACCTGGT
>DAOUZD010000183.1 GCA_030665795.1 Dehalococcoides sp. | reverse complement strand
GTCTATACTGGTTTAATGTGTACCTAAACGATTCTCTTTTAACGAGGATACCATTACGAGTAAAATACAACCGTGTTGTAACTCAGGAACCTCCGCATTAACACCCTACCCCTCCCTTGCCTTCTTTTGGAGTTCGTAGAGTGTGGTGATGGCTTTAGGATTTGGGCTTCCCCGAACATTCCCTTGTGTAAAAGATAGGGATTAACAACAGCGCTGCCAGTGACGAGACCACCATAGCCACCCACATCACCGATGCCGCCTGCATGTGAATCCTCAACGGAGAGAAGAAGAGTACCGAAAGCCCGATAGCCAAGCCAAAGGCGTTAGCTAGAATCGGCCTGGAAAGGCTGGCCAGGGCTGAATCGACCGACTCTATATTGCCCAGGCCCTTTTTTCGGAAATAATAGATACCAGATATCAGGTGAATGGAGTAATCCACGCCCACCCCAACGGAGATAGCCGACAGGTTGGCGGTAAGGATATTGAGATTGAATTTAGTTATAGTCAGCATACCCAGAATAGCCGTGACAGTAATGACTATCGGTACCAGGGCAATAACAGCCGCTCCAAATCTTCTTATGGTTACCAAAAGCATGATAAAAATTAAGACCAGGGCTAAACCCAGGCTCTGAATTTGACTTTGCACGACCAGTTTGTTCATCTCATCATAAAGCACCGGCATACCGGTAATCGTTCGAATGTCAGGGTGCTCAGCGACAAAATCCTCCAGCCTGTCCATATCTATGGAACTGAGGTCTTCAGTTCTAATCATCATCCTCAAGCCATCATCCGAAACCCAGGTTTCCAGGTCTTCGTCATCTATCTGCCTCAAGAGTCTCTGGATAAATCGCGGGTTTTCTGGATAATCAGTTTGACCGGTTATCATCTCGTTCATACTAGCCACCATATCAAAAAGGGAGTCGGCGCTCTCTATTCCGGGTAACCTTTCCAGTTCCCTCTCGGCATCTAAAATATCTTCGGCAAAATTGTAATCTCTCAAAGTGTCTATACCTCGGTCAGCAACTATCTCCGCGGTAAGGGGCAAGGCACCGCCGAAATACTTCTCAACCCGGTCAAAGGTCTGCCTAATTTGTGAATCTTCCCTGAAGAACATCAGTTGATTAGATACAACCTCAAGCCTGGGTATATAAAAAGCGGAAATGACCACAATAGCCAGAAAACTCATCACAATCAAAGCCCTGTGTCTTGATGCTGCCAGGACAAGTCTGGCTAGGCGGCTTTCCTCAACTTGCTGATGGGTTTCAGGTAATTTTATTCTGGATAGTATCGCTGGCAAAAAGAAAAGAGAGAGAAGTCCGGCATAGCCAATGCCCACCGAGACGAATATACCCATTTGCCTCATCGGTAACACTTCCGACCAGGTTAGTGAAGCGAAGCCGGCCATGGTAGTGATGGTAGTCAGAAATATTGGCATGCCAACCATGCCCATGGTCTCCACAGTTAATTGACGGCGGTCTGAATACTTGGGTATGTTGTCCATAAAACGGGTGATATAGTGAAGCCCATCAGCCGAGCCCATCACCAAAATGAATATCGGGCTGATTACTGTCACTAGGTTCAGTTGCTGTCCGCTCCAGAAGATTGTGCCAAATGTCCATAAGGCAGCCAACGCTGCCGGAATCATTGCCAGGATAGTAAACTTGCGATTCCTAATGACTAAAAAGAAAACTAACGTTACCAGTAAAATGGCACAGGGTGGCAGGATAAAAACTATCCTTATCAGGTAGTCCCAGAGGGTATCTTTAATGACTTCGTTGCCGGCAAGGGAGAGGGTTAAGTTTTCTTCACTCTGGACTATCTCCTCCAGTGCCTCTAATACATCCCCAGCCACCGCATCCACTTCCAGAGTGGCAACAATGGCTCCTTTGCTGTTATCAGAGGAGAGGAACTGCTCAGCAAGAAAATACTTGTCCCGAATAAAATCCTCCAAAAGGTCAGGGTAGCGAGTTATAAACTCCTCCGTGACCTTAATAACGCCATTTCGCAACGGGAAATCCGGTGGAATAAAGCTCTGCACCTGGGAGATACCATCAATTTGTTCAATATCTTCCTGAAGCCTGAAGACACTCTGAAGGTTCTCTTCTTCCAGGAGAGAATCATCCTGCTCGATGAGAACCATAACGGTTTCACCAACATGATATTTTTCATTCAGCTGGTCATACTCTACTGCCTTGGGATTTCCCTTAGTAAAAAAACCCAGGAAATCGGTATCAAGGCTAAAGCGGAAGAATGAAGCCAGGGCGATAATATTCAGGATGGCGACCAGAATAATAATCGGTTTGGACCATTTGTAGACAAAATTAGCAATTCTTTCCACAGTGATACCTGTCTACTCCTCTTTCGCCTTCTTTTGCAGTTCGTAGAGCTTGGTGATGGCTTCGAGCGGAGTGAGGGAATCAATATCCAGTTTCTCAAGCTCCTCTAAGAGTGGTGATTTTTGCCCCAATAGGGGCAGTTGCTGGGGCACTACCTCTTTAGGTCGGCGCCGACCCTTAAGTGAGCGCTTAGCCGAGGCTTTACTGCTGTCCTCTTCCAGTTCTGCCAGCACCTCGCGGGCACGGTGCACCACTGATTTAGGCAGTCCGGCGAGTTGAGCCACATGGATGCCATAGCTCTTATCCACACCACCGGGCACAATTTTGTATAAAAAGGTAACCTCCCCGCCCTCCTCACTGACAGCCACATTGAAGTTCTTCACCCGAGGCAGGAAGCTGGCTA
>DAOUZD010000193.1 GCA_030665795.1 Dehalococcoides sp. | reverse complement strand
TCTCTCTGGCGATGCGAAATACTTCTTCAGTATTCTCTCTGCCTGGCTTGTCAAAGTAGACTGTCTTTGATTCCATTCGCTAAATTTCTGGGGGCAACTATACGGCCAACCTAGGCAACATAATTTCGCAATGTGCCTATGTGCTCTATCTTTATCTCGATAGTATCGCCCGATTTCATCGGGCCAATGCCGGCAGGTGTCCCGGTAGCGATAACATCGCCCGGCAGTAACGTCATTACTTGAGAAATAAAGCTCACTAATTCTGGGACACCAAAAATAAGGTCGCCGGTGTTAACCTGCTGCTTGCGTTCACCATTCAGGTAAGCTTCCAGTAAAACATTACCCGGGTCGAGTTCGGTCTCGATGCAAGGACCGATGGGAGCGAAGGTATCAAAACCCTTTGACCTAGTCAATGGCCTTTCCTTGGCTTGAAGGTCACGTGCGGAAACATCATTAAAGCAGGTATAACCCAGAACGTGGTTCATGGCGTCTTTGGTCGATACTTTACAGGTACGGCTCTTAATAACTACTCCCAGTTCAGCTTCATAATCGACGCGTTGTGAGGATTCCGGGTAAATGATGTTATCTTCAGGACCGATTACGGCGGTTGATGGCTTAAGAAAAATCATCGGTTCTTCGGGGACGAGCTGGTTCGTTTCTTTGGCATGGCTATAGTAGTTTAGACCTATGGCGACAATTTTGGTGGGGAGGCAGGGTGGCAGGAGCTTAATTTCACTTAATTTATGATAGCGGTCAAGTTTTTTAATCTGGTGGTAGGGTGTGCCAGCAAGGCTTTGAACTAAATCACCATCCCAGATTCCATATCCAATCTTCTTACCGGCAAGATAGCGCACAATCTTCATCGTCAGAGTTAAGTCTATCACTGTCAGAGGCAGGTGTCAATAACAGGTATAAGGCATAAAGCCTACCCGATATGGCTTGGGTGGATTCCATAGGTCACCTTGCCCTGCAAGCTATTTGGCTACTCGGCCTTCGCCTTTACCTCCTCAATAATTTTCTTGAACTCGGCCTCGTTTAACACCCGCTTGAGGTCGTGTGACTGTAGCTTAACCTGGTCCAGAACTTCCTTAACTTCATCCATGTCGAGACTAATGCCTAATTTCTCTGCCCATAAGGCAACATTATCCAATCCACTTTTCTTACCCATTAATATCTGGGGTGCTCGATGACCTATGAAATTGGGGTGGACAGGGAAAATCTCCGTTGGGTATGAATCAAAGACATTCTTGTACCAACTGGTGACGATTCCAGACTCGATGTCATAAGCCATATCCCCGATAAAAGGCCGGTTAGTTGGTATCTTTGTACCCGAAAGCTCCTGGACTAGCTTGGAAAGTTCGTTGAGCTTGTCGTACTTGATGCCGGTATCTATGCCATACAAAGTCAAAAGTGCCAGCACTGTTTCTTCCATAGGAGCGTTACCAGCTCGTTCCCCGATGCCGGTAACCGTAGAGTGTATTACCTCAGCACCAGCCAATACTGCCATGATGGTGTTGGCTACAGCCAAACCGAAGTCAGCGTGGAAATGGATTTCCAGCGGTTTGTCTATCCTTTCTTTGACTCTCTTGGTGAAGTAGCTGGCGCCATGCGGCGAGAGTACTCCGAAGGTATCAACCAGGGTAAAGGCATCCATATGGCCTTCGGTAGCAACTTTTTCTATAAGGTTGAGAAACCAGTCCATATCGGCTCGGCTGCCATCAATGGTAAAGAAAACCGTATATAGCCCCATTTCTCTGGCAGTGGCGGTTGCCTTGATGGAGAGGTCTATAGCCTTTTCCATCGGCCATTGATATGCGTATTTAATCAGGTGTTCGCTGGAAGGAATCTCCATGACGACACCATCTACACCACAATCGGCTGCCCTTTTTACGTCATCCACCATGCAACGGGAGAAACAGAATATTTCCGGGCCGAGGTTACGTTTTACTATTTCCCTTATAGCCGCCTCGTCGGCTGGTGATACCGCAGGCATGCCGGCCTCGATGCGGTGAACTCCTGCCTCAGCCAGCTTCTCGGCAATGCGTATCTTGTCGTCCTTGCTGAATATAATGCCCGCCTGCTGTTCACCATCGCGCAGGGTGATATCATGGATTTTCACCTGCTTCGGTGGTTGAAAACCCTCAGTTACTTCTGGTAGATAATTCCAAGGGCTGACAAACCAATTGTCGGTCTTCCAAGGTCCGTCTTTAGTTGCCATTTGCTAAGGAACCTCCTGTCTTTTGCAGCCTTTCTATTGCTCTAAGAACTACAATCTTTGTCGTTAAAACTGACTTTATCACTGCCAGCTATTTACAATACCGTTTCAGTGATGATCGAATAGAAATGTTTACTCAAGCCCTCAAGAAAGGAGGCAAAGTCAATCTCGACTTTTTTCCCATCGCGTATTTTTACCAAACCGCTTTTTGGCAAGGGCATTTTAATTCAAGGCTGGCAACACTCTTTAGTCAGCTACCTCAAATGGGCATTCCTTTATTGCTTTTTCTCTTCGCCGGAGTTTCAACTCTCTCAATCTGGCGACGTCGATCTCTACC
>DAOUZD010000171.1 GCA_030665795.1 Dehalococcoides sp. | reverse complement strand
GCCCCGCTCAGGCTCTCTCGGGCGCTCTGGAAGGCATTGATTTCGGCGTGGTTTCCTCCATAGCGGCGGTGATAACCCTGGCCGATTAGCCGGTTAGCTTTGACGATAATAGCCCCCACCATCGGGTTTGGGCTGGTCTTGCCCAGACCCCTACGGGCTAGCTTTAAAGCCTGTTTCATGTAAGTTTCGTCAAGCAAGTTTGGCTTAATCCCCTATTTCACCTGAACTCTACCGATATCGCAATCTAACTCCAGCTCAAGGCGGTTCCTGGCGTCCTCAAAATCCGGCGAGATATAGTAATCACCCTGCCGAGGAAAGCGACGCTCATTTATCTCGAAGGCGCTCAAATCGGTATCCACTTTGAGCCTGGCAGCTACCCCTTGAGGAATAGTCACCTCCACATTAGCGATATCAGCCTTGATACAGGCACGGGTAGTGCCAGTTGAAGAGGGCAGCTTCACCAGGCAGCTACCAACATCTATGTCCAGTTGAAGTTCAGTTACCGCCAGCTCACTGAGGTCAAGGTCAAGGTTGCCTACCGCCGACTTAATATCTATCGTTAAAGGTAAAGTCCGGCTGAGGTTGACTTCCCACCGGCTCTCGGCTTCATCCCAGAATCGCCGGTTGGCCCGTTCTGTGCTTAAAGTAAGATAGCCTTCGCCACCTTGATTCTGGAAAACTACCTTCATATCTCCGTTTCTTCTACCTGAAGTTGCCTCCACGAAATTAGCGGAGCCAAGGGGAAGACTCCCTATAGTTAGACTCCCGGCGTTGAAGTTTATCTGGATTTGGGCACGTTCCAGACTACCCAGGGGCTCGGAATAGCTTTTCGCGGTTTCCGCGGTTACTGGAGATGGCCCGTATTGCCAGATGGCGATACCAAGGCAGGCGAAGAACAATACCAGAATTAGTGCGCTCACCAGCCAGGAATTATAGCGTCTGAGCAAGATGCTGATTCCAGCGACAATTATCAATACCGGCCAGAAGCGCCAGAGGGTCCCCCAGAGACCCCAGGGGAGGACATTGAGGGTCTGCAGAAGAAATACTGTCCCCAGAAATAATAGGAAAATACCAAATACCGGGACGTGATTTACTCTTTGCGGCTTTTGCTCAGACATAGCTACTTTCTCCGGGCACTAAAGATGATTATCAGACCAATGGCAACCAGAATGAGAGGCCAGAGGTAACTCCATTTGAACCAGGCGAAAAGGTTCAAGCTGCCCATCAAGAAAAGGACGCCGAGAACAATGAGGATAATGCCGAAGAAATTACGGCGACGGCGGCTAACCTCAGTCGCCTCTTCAGGTTTAGCTTCTTCGCCGGCGAAGGTGGCGCGAATTTCATGTCCTAATTCAGTGGCCGTTTGCTTTATTTCGGCCACATTTTCTTTAATTGCGTCTTTGGGTTCAGTAGCCTTTGAACCTTCCAGAGGCACAACGATGGCCAGAATGATATAGGCTAGAATGCCCAAACCGTTAGCAAAGATTAATACCACGAAGATTATCCTGATGATGGTGGGGTCTATGTCGAAATACTTCGCCAGACCACCGCACACGCCCCATATCATCCGGTCGGTTCGACTTCGATAAAGTCTCTTCTCCACGGCAGCCTCCTTAAGTAGTGCTTGCAGGAATTATATCGAAATGAGCTAAACAGTGATGTGATAGTAGCACCCTGATGAGGGGAAGTCAATGGTTTGATAAGGTGGTGGTAGAGTAATCTTGTCAAGGTTACTTAAGAACATAGTGCGCTTGCGTTGCGGATACTGATTTGCTAAAATCAGGGAGTTGGAAACCCCGGAGGCAGCCAAGAATTAATTTGCCAAGTCTCCCGAAGGGTATTGATTTGACTGTTTGCTAAAGTTAAATGTGGGCCGTTAGCTCAGTTGGTAGAGCACCTGACTTTTAATCAGGGTGTCACAGGTTCGAGACCTGTACGGCCTACCAAAGCTAGTAGACCTTCCCTGCCGGGGAGTCTTAAAAAGAATCAGGGTGTCAAAACACTAGGTCAACCGACACCCTGATTTTATTATTTTGATAACTAAAAGTCAAAAGTACCTATACAAGCTATTTTTGCTAATAGTGTATGTAGTCAGCAAAAGTGGGACAGAACAAGCTTTTGTTATTAAGTAAAAGGTACTACAGAACTCGGGAAAGTAATAAATTAACGCACAATCAGAGATAAGAGCTTACGTCGGTAAAATAGTCTTGGGATACATACCATAGGTCAGGTCACGCATAAGTGCAAGGTCAAGGCCGACCTTCCCGTGAAGCCATTAGATACGACAACTTGCCGGGAGACGCTTAGCTATAGCGGACTCTCCTTTTGCTCACTTGCGTCTTAAAATAATGCCCTTTAACGTTATTCGCTTTCTTATCAAAAAGTAATATATTGAACCCGCCGTGACTACACCAGTTATAATACCACCAATTAGCCACCAGTTAGGCCCGGGCGTTGGTGTTGGTTCCGGCGTTGGTGTTGGTACCGGCATTGGTGTTATTGCAGGTGCTGGTATTATTGATATCTCTTCTTCAGCGACGGGTGGAGTCTCTTCTTTGACTACAAACGAGTCACTTAGTCCATCGATATCTACTCTGTAAATGCCGGCGCTATCCTTGGCTATGGTAAAGACTATCTTCCGACTTTCACCGCCGTTAAGTGTGACTTCCTTTGTCTGGACTACCATGTTATCTATTTCCAGGTTTACTTCATAGTTCCCGGTGAGGTCACCAGTGTTAGTAACAATAACACTGATGGTTACGCTCTCTCTGGTATTGACCTCAGCTGGGGCTATAGTAAGTGTGCTGATTGTGAAAGTAGCTGGAGCCTTAGGCGCTTTGACCTGGCATGTCCCCAGCAAACCGCTTATGTTTATTGCGTATTTCCCGGCAGTATCCGGAGTCAAATTAAAGCTGATCGTTTCACTATCACCGCCGTCAAGTATGGCTT
>DAOUZD010000118.1 GCA_030665795.1 Dehalococcoides sp. | reverse complement strand
TACCAAGTCAGGAGGTTCGGTACCCGTAATTGACCAGTTGCTTGGCATGGAAGCCGCCAAGTACGTAAACCCGCTACCGCATGTGTTGATACTGACTGGTATTGTAGTGGGGCTTTCTCTTACTGGAGCGGGACTGGCCTTTCTGATAGTTATTTACCGCGCCTACAGAACTCTGGATGATAAGTCAATTATGTCGATTATGAAAGAGACGTCTGAATAAATGTCTAGTCTGTCGATTCTCATTGTCGCTCCGTTATTGCTGTTTGCCTTCATTGCCACACTGGTAGGCATCTGGCGGCTAACCTGGGCCTATATGGCCGCAGTCTTAGGTTTGGTACTCTCGCTAGCAGCCGCCAGTGCCGGAATTTTCCGCGTTCTCTCCGAAGGTGAGCTACACCACTATCTTGGAGGATGGCCGCCGCCCTTTGGCATTGAATATGTGCTTGACCATCTGTCGGCATTTGTAGTCCTGATTGTCGTTTTTATTGGTCTCATTACGGTGATTTACCCACCTGAAGCTGGTTTATATCAGGTCCCCCGAAAAGGTGTCCCGATGTATGGCCTGATTCTATTGCTGATTGCCGGGTTGGTCGGCGTGGTAGTTACCGGTGACTTGTTTAACCTCTTCGTCTTCCTTGAGATTTATTCCTTAGCCAGCTATGCCTTGATAACGCTGGGTGGTGACCGTGCCGTGGTAGCTAGCTTTCGCTACCTAGTACTGGGGACAATTGCGGGCAGTTTCTACCTTTTGGGAGTGGGCTTTATTTACTTCTCCACGGGGACGCTCAATATGGCTGATGCCGCTCAGCTTCTACCTCCTTTGTATGACTCACCGACGATAATGGCAGCCGCCGCTCTTATTGTTGTTGGCATGGGTATTAAGATGGCCCTCTTCCCACTGCATGTCTGGCTGCCTGATGCCCATAGCTATGCGCCACCAGTGATAGCCGCCATCCTGGCCGCTATCCAGATTGAGGTCGCCGCCTATGTTGTGGTGCGCATGCTACTTACTGTTTTTCAGCCTCAGTACTTTATTGAAGTCCTGCCGGTAACTACGATAATTGGATGGACATCCGCCGCCGGTATCATTTTTGGCTCAGTGATGGCGATTGCGCAGAAGGAGTTCAAGCGTATGCTTGCCTATAGCACCGTTGCCCAGGTTGCCTATATCGGACTCGGCATTGGACTGGCCAACCCACTAGGTCTCATCGGCGGCTTACTTCACATTCTCAATCATGCCTTTATGAAGAGTTGCCTCTTTTTAGTTGCTGGCGGTATCCGGTTTCAGACTGGACTTCATGAGATACCCAAATTTGCTGGTTTGGGACGCAAGATGCCATTGATGATGGCAGCTTTTACCGCGGCGGCGCTGTCTATGGTAGGTATTCCACCGACATGTGGCTTCTTTAGCAAATGGTATCTGGTGCTGGGAAGTATTGACGCCAATAACTGGGTCTTCGTTGCCGTTATCTTGGTCAGTAGTCTGCTTACAGCTGTTTACTTCTTCCGGGTGATTGAAAAGCTCTATGCTATACCATCGAGTGGTGACCCTGCTGTAGAGCAAGCAACAGAGCCTTCAGCAAGAATTCTAGTACCCATACTGATTCTTGCCGTCGGTGTTATTATTCTAGGCTTGATTAATGCCATTATTGTAACTCAGATTCTGCAGCCAGTGGTGGCGCTTTTATAGTCTAGCCAAAGTGGGGGAACGAACTTAGCTTTATGGAAACGTACTTCTCGCTAACACCACTACTAGCCGTGTTGGTCTCGCTACTGGCAACTGTCTTGATCATCATTCCAAATCAGCGACCAAATATTCGGGAATCTTGGACGATAACGGCGGCTGTGGTCAAGTTTGCCTTGGTGGTGTCGATGCTGCCCAGTGTGCTCCAGGGTAAATTTCCCGAAATAACTCTATTCACCATTTCCCCGGGCATTTCTTTAGCGTTGAAGGTAGATTATTTAGGCATTATCTTTGGACTCTCTGCCTCACTGCTCTGGATTTTAACCTCATTCTTTTCCATTGGTTATGTGCGTGGTATCCCGGAACACAAACAGACCCGCTACTTCGCCAGCTTTGCCATTTGTCTTTCGGCGACGATGGGCATCGCCTTCGCTGCCAATCTTTTGACGCTGGTCATCTTTTATGAAATCTTGACTATTGCCACCTATCCACTCGTCCTCCATAAAGAAACGCCAGAGGCAATCTTTGGGGGGCGAAAGTATCTCGTTTACTTACTCACCGGTGGAGTTTTTCTCCTCTTCGCCCTGGCGCTAACCTATCAAATCAGTGGTTCGGTTGACTTTCGGCCTGGGGGAATTCTCTCAGCACAAGTAGGGAAAAATAGCGTCATCATGTTGTTCATCCTGTTTCTATTGAGTTTCGGGGTCAAGTCAGCAATTATGCCACTGCACAGTTGGCTGCCAACAGCTATGGTGGCGCCTACGCCGGTCAGTGCCCTGCTTCACGCTGTAGCGGTGGTGAAAGCCGGGGTCTTCGGTTTTGCCCGGGCTATCGGCTTTATTATTGGTCCTGGGCTATTACACGCGAGTGGAGCATCAGGCTTTCTTGCTGGTCTTGCTGCGGCCACGATATTGCTTGCTTCACTTATCGCCTTGCGCCAGGACAATTTGAAGGCGCGCCTCGCCTACTCCACGGTAGGCCATCTATCCTATATTGTCCTTGGACTGGCCTTGCTCTCGCCCAGCGCTTGGATTGGAGGCCTGCTCCACATTGTCAACCATGCCATGACGAAAATTACTCTCTTCTTCTGCGCTGGGGCAATCTACGTCAAAACACATTGTGAGAATGTAAGCGAACTGAATGGCATCGGTCGAAAAATGCCAATTACGATGGGCGCTTTTGCCTTAGCCTCGTTGGGACTGGCCGGAGTGCCCCCACTCAACGGATTCATCAGCAAATGGTATCTGGTTCAGGGGACACTGGATGTAGGGCAGGTGGTATTAGCTGCTACTTTGCTCCTCAGCGGTCTCCTTAATGCCGGCTACTTGTTCGCTATCGTCGTCCGTGCCTTTTTCTTCCGCTCGGATAAGTTCACCAAGTTCGGTGAGGCATCACCATTAATGGTAATTCCCTTGGTACTTACCGCTATTTTTTCGCTTCTGATGGGTCTCTTTCCTACTCAATTCCCTAACCTTTACCAGCTGGCTTCCCATGTTGCCAGTAGTGTTCTCAGCGGAGGTGGACCATGAAGCGTACTTGGCTCGTAATCGCCATACTCGTGCTGGTCATCTTTATTTTGCTTGACCTTTTCCTGGTGAGCGGGCATATTCACGTTGAATTCCCGTGGTCCCACCTTGCCGGGTTCTTTGCACTGCTCGGATTCCTCGGCTGTTTGTTGATCATTGTCGTGGCTAAGCTCCTCGGGCATTACTGGCTACAGCGTGGGGAGGACTATTACGACAAGAATGGTGACAATGAGTAATTTTCCATTAGCGATTATTTATGTGCTCGGGGCAGTCCTGCTGCTAATACTACCTCGCCGGGCGCGATCCTCCGCAGCTTTGGCATTTTCAGTTGTAGCGTTTATCTTCCTTCTGCATCTGGAGACAGGAGCAATCCTAACGGTTCCTTTTCTTAACTACGAATTGGTACTTTGCCGGGTAGATAGGTTAAGCCTCGCCTTTGGCTATGTCTTTGTCATCATGGGGTTTTTGGGTGGCGTTTATGGTTTTCACGTGAAAGATACCCTGCAACAAGTGACTTCTTTACTCTATGTGGGCGGTTCACTGGGGGTGGTTTTTGCCGGTGACCTGTTCACCTTATTTGTCTCCTGGGAGATAATGACGCTATCCTCGGTCTGCCTCATCTGGGCACGGCGGACTACACAGTCCAGCCGGGCAGGAATGCGCTATTTTATTGTTCATTTGTTTGGCGGCAGTGTCCTTATGGCTGGAATCCTCTGGCATTTGGGGGAGACCGGTTCGATATTATTCAACCACTTTGAAGGAGGGATAGCCTCATATTTAATTCTCTTTGCCTTTGCCCTTAATGCTGCTGTCCCACCGCTTAATGGCTGGCTGCCTGATGCTTATCCAGAA
>DAOUZD010000113.1 GCA_030665795.1 Dehalococcoides sp. | reverse complement strand
GGCGGGTGACTCGCACGAGAAATGCTCTAAATTCAAAACCATTATGTTTTGGTCATTGGGGCTTTGAGCTTTGATATTGTTTGGGATTTCGGATTTCGTGCTTGGGGTTTCAGGTTTGGGCAGGGCTAAAGCCCTGCGCTACATATGGGGTTGGGACAAAAACTTGACAACTCTTAACCGAGTTCCTTATAATAACTAAAAACCGCTTTCTTCTACGTCTGGACTTTGTTCTCTTGATTCTCTTTCATGATGAGCTTTAGTCTGGTGTGTTCTTATAGCTACCATTAAGACCAGCTTATGGCAAAGCATGTGCTCAGCATCCCTGAAAAACCTCGTTTCTCGAGGGGATTCAAGTTTCGATATCAGATAGAGAATAAGCTTTCAGTGAACAAGCTTCAAATTCGCTTATGAGCAAGTATATTTTCGTTACTGGCGGCGTGGTCAGCTCGGTGGGCAAAGGTATCAGTGCCGCTTCTATCGGCAGAATCTTGAAAAGCCGTGGTATCTCAGTCTCAATCCAGAAGCTCGACCCATACCTTAACGTTGACCCGGGAACCATGTCTCCGTATCAGCATGGCGAAGTCTTCGTCACCCAGGATGGTGCTGAGACTGACCTTGACCTGGGACACTACGAGAGATTCATTGATGTCGATTTGACCTCTGCTTCCAATGTTACCTCAGGGCAGATTTACTCAGCAGTCATTGCTGGTGAAAGACGGGGAGACTTTCTCGGCGGTACTATCCAGGTGGTGCCCCATGTCACCAACGAGATAAAGCAGAGGATCAGGGAGGTAGCTCAGCTCTCTGGGGCTTCGGTGGTTATCGTTGAGGTAGGCGGTACTGTCGGCGATATCGAAGGCCAGCCGTTTCTAGAAGCCATCCGCCAGATGAGAAACGAGGAAGGTAGGGATAATGTCCTCTACCTCCATGTTACTTTCCTGCCCCATATTGCCACCACTAACGAACTTAAAACCAAGCCAACTCAGCACAGTGTTAACGAGCTAAGGCGCATTGGTATCCAGCCGGATATCATTCTATGCCGCTCAGACTATGAAGTTTCTCAAAGCCTTAAGGACAAAATCTCCCTATTCTGCGATGTGGACAGACAAGCAGTCATAGCTCTGACTACCGCCGATACTATCTACGAGGTGCCGCTGATGCTTGAGGAGGCTGGCTTAGGTAACCTGATTGTTGACCGGCTCGGGGTCGGAGCTGGCGAGGCTAATCTCGATGACTGGCGACAGATGGTCGACAAGCTTAAAGCTCCGAAGGAGCCAGTAACCATAGCCCTGGTGGGCAAATATGTAGAGCTTCAAGATGCCTACTATTCGGTGCGTGAAGCCCTGTGCCACGCCGGCTTGTATCACGACCGACAGATAAACATCCAGTGGCTGCAATCTGAAGACCTGGAAACCAATGGCACTGAAAATTTATTAAAGTCAGCTCAAGGTATCATCATCCCCGGTGGTTTTGGCTACCGCGGCATAAAAGGCATGATAGCCGCTATCACCTATGCCAGGCAAAACAAAATTCCCTGTCTCGGCTTATGTTTGGGCATGCAAGTCATGGTTATTGAGTTCGGTCGCTATGCCCTGGGCAGTGAGTCAGTCAATTCCACTGAGTTTGACCCCGATACTCCATATCCGGTGATTGATTTGCTTCCAGAGCAGCGCCAGGTCAGTGAAATGGGTGGTACCATGAGGTTAGGCACCTACACCTGCCACCTGGTTCCAGGGACACGAGCAGCTCAGGCTTATGGTGAAACTGTGGTTTACGAGCGCCATCGCCACCGATTTGAATTTAACAACCACTTCCGCGAGCCGCTAGAACGAAAGGGGCTTATCCCCAGCGGGTTATCTCCAGATAATCAGCTGGTAGAAATAGTTGAAGTCAAAGACCACCCATGGATGGTGGCTTGTCAGTTTCATCCTGAGTTCAGGTCGCGCCCCAACCACCCCCATCCTTTATTTGCCAGCTTCGTGGGGGCAGCCAAGGAAACCCTGGTTGAGGGCACTCAAGTAACACTGCCACTGCCATGAGACTATGATAGACTTTATCAACCCTGGGAGAAACGAATGCGCTTATTTCTAGATACAGCTAATGTTGACCATATCCGGCACGGAGTCAGGCTGGGAGTAATCAGTGGGGTGACTACTAACCCCAGCCTGGTATCCAAAGAGGGCAAGGTGAATTATAAACATCTTGTTCAGGAAATCTGTTCCATTGTCCCTGGCCCGGTGTCTACCGAGGTGATAAGCCAGGATGTCTCAGGGATGGTTGCTGAAGCCAGGCAGATTGCCACCTGGGCAGAAAACGTGGTGGTCAAAATCCCAGCCAGCCTTGAAGGCGTTGAAGCTACCTATCAACTAACCAGGGAAAACATAAACGTGAACTTTACCCTGTGTTTCTCTGTAAATCAGGCGCTCCTCGGGGCTCTGGCCGGGGCTGCCTTCGTTAGTCCCTTTGTCGGCAGGCTGGACGATGTCGGCGAACATGGCATGAGGCTGGTGAAAGAAATTGTCGAGGTGTTCAAAAAATACCCTGATTCCATTAAGACCCAGGTGCTTGCCGCCAGTATCAGGCACCCGCAGCACTGCATCGAGGCGGCTGAAGCTGGCGCTCAAATCGCCACCGTTCCCTACCAGGTGCTGCTGCAAATGATTCAACATCCACTGACCGACATCGGTATCAGCCGCTTTCTGGCAGACTGGCACAAAGTAATGGGTGAAGGTAAAACTATATAACAGGTGGCGTTTACGGAGGGTAAACTGCCACTCTAAGTCTATAACAAAGAATATTTGAGAGGTTACCAAAATGAACATTTCTGAATTAGAAACCAAAACTCGTGATGAACTGGTCGAGCTAGCCAAACAGCAAGAAATCGACGGCTATAGTGGGCTGAAAAAGTCGGAGCTCATTCTGCGACTCATTCAAGCCTACACCGAACAGCAGGGCTACTTATTCGTCAGCGGTATTCTGGATCCCGTGGACGATGGCTATGGCTTTTTACGCCAGGGTAGCCTTCTTCCCGGGCCCAATGACATCTACATTTCCAACTCTCAGATTCGCCGCTTTGGCCTGAGGAACGGTGACACTGTATCCGGGCAGGGCAGACCACCTAAGAACGGCGAGAAATACTGCAGCCTGCTCCGCGTCGAGGCAATTAATGGGCTAGACCCGGAGCAATCTAGAAAACGCCCTCATTTCAATTCTCTAACACCTACTTTTCCCGATAAGCTGTTTAACTTAGAAACTGACCCCCGCAACTTATCAACGCGGCTCATCAACTTGATAGCTCCTATCGGCCGGGGCCAGCGTGGACTCATTGTATCACCGCCTAAAGCCGGCAAGACTGTGATTCTAAAGTACATAGCCAATGCCATCGCCACCAACTATACTGAGCCTCACCTCATCGTCTGTCTCACTGGTGAAAGGCCTGAGGAAGTTACCGATATGAAACGTTCGGTGAAAGCCGAAGTTGTCGCCGCTACCTTCGACGAGCCAGTGGAGAATCAGACTCGAGTAGCTGAATTAGCTCTAGACCGAGCCAAAAGACTGGTAGAAACAGGTAAGGATGTAGTCATCCTGCTCGATGGCATTACCCGGTTAACTCGCGCCTATAATCTGGCGATGCCACCCAGCGGGCGTACCCTATCTGGCGGCATCGATTCGGTAGCTCTGTATCCACCCAAACGCTTCTTCGGTGCAGCTCGCAATACCGAAGAGGGCGGTAGTCTGACCATCATCGCTACCTGCCTCGTCGATACCGGCAGCCGCATGGACGAGCTGATTTACGAGGAATTCAAGGGTACCGGCAACATGGAATTACACCTCGACCGCCGTCTGGCAGAAAAGAGAATCTTTCCAGCTATGGATATACTACACAGCGGCACCCGCCGTGAAGAGCTATTACTCGACGAGGCTACAGTAAAACAAGTCTGGCTACTGCGGCGCATAGTCGGCATGCTGGCTCAAGACTCATCAAACGACGCGGAAGCCACCGAAAGACTTTTTGACCGCCTGGCCAAAACTCAGACCAATGCTGAATTTCTGGCAACTTTATCCAAGGAAATGTAACAAACCGCGTTCAAAAGACCCTCTTACCCCTTATATACCGGGATGGTCCAGTAACCCTGTCTGTCATGCTAAGCCAT
>DAOUZD010000114.1 GCA_030665795.1 Dehalococcoides sp. | reverse complement strand
AATAACCAACGATGGCTTGAGAAGGCTAATCTATTATGGGAGGCTGTGATGACAGAAGAGGATAGAACCGTTCAATATACCGACATTCAACTTCAATTCCTCGCTTGGGTGCTAAGCCGGCGATAACCCTCTGGTATTCTCAACCCTTATCCCATCAAAAAAAGAGGGGCGCTACCTGCGCCCCCGTTTTAATTATCCGTCGGTGGACTGTCGGTGTCGCTTGTCCTCCATTTTTAGCTCCTTTATTTTTGGTAGCGCTGCCCCCAGCTATTACCGCCGCGGTTATGGTTACCTTCCCTGAGCAGCTGGTCTAGAGGGTCAAACTGCTCGTGCCTGGCCAGGGCCTTCCTGATATCGACAAACTTCGAGTACTTCAAGACCATGTTAAGGGTGCTATGCCCCAGTAGCAGCCGGAGCAAGTTTAAGTCGCCGCCAGCCTCAAGGTAGCGGGTAGCGAAGTAGTGGCGGAAGCGATGGGCACCGCCGCCGCTGGTGACTCCAGCCCGTCTTTTTAACCGAGTGATCATTATCTCCACCGAGTCCTTGGCCATCGGGGTGCCGTCGCTGGTTTGCCACAGCGACTTACCCCCGTCCGGCCTGAGGCGGAGGTACTGGCTCAAGCTTTTCCTTGCCTCGCCGCTTAAAGGTACTAGCCGGGGCTTGGCCCCCTTGCCCAACACCCAGATCTCGCTTAACTTGGGGTCGAGGTGATCCAGGTTTATATTGCTGAGCTCCTCCACCCGCAGGCCGGTGGCGACAAAGAGGGAGATAATGGCCTTGTTGCGGATACCGAGGTAGCGGTAGCCGAAGCGGGCATCCTGCTCGCAGACCTCGAGCATGGCCAGGACTTCCTCGTCGGAGTAGGGCTCGACATCCTTATAGCCCGGGCTGCCCAGCTTGATGAACCGTGACGGGTTATTTAAGAGGAATCCCTCCTCCTCGGCCCAGTTAAACAGGCTCTTTACCACCTGGCCATAGTGGTGGATGGTGGCGGTTGACGCCGGCTTAAACGAGGTGCGGTCGGCTTCGGGCCAGCGGTAGCTCTCATTGGCGACGTAGCTGAGGAAATCCTGAATATGGGCTCTGGTGATCTCGTGGGGTTCGGGCCAGCCCTCCTTTCGGGCATACCACTCGACCTTGGATAGGATATCGGTGTAGTATTGCCGGGTTTTTGCCGATAGACTATGGCGCTCAATGAATTTGGAAATGAGGTGGGAAAGGGTCAGTGTTTTGGCTCTTGTTTGTGTTACCATTTTTCAATTTGCCCGTCCGCCCTAAAAGCAAGCATTCCAGTGGTATGAAAACTAAGTTTTCGTAGCTAAAATTGACAATTTATTTTAACAAGTGTGAAGCAAGCACCTAATGTATATTCAGGGACTATACTCGCCTATCTACCCTCACTCTAATATACATAGACTCACGCATACTCCCATTTACTCCCTATCTCACTTTGCCTATCCTAATTCAACTGGGCGGTAGGGGACTCGAACCCTTGACCTTTGGTATGTGAAACCAACGCTCTAACCAACTGAGCTAACCGCCCTCTTTACTATACCACACCTACCTAAAAAAACTCTAGAAACGGATAAACCTTCTTTTCTCAACCTCAATGAGAGGCTGTGTAGCTCGTCTATCCTGTCTTTTAATTCAAGTTGGGGAAATTTCCCCTCCCTGGCATCCTTAATGATGGAAATGACAGCCCCTTTTTGGGGATGGTTAAATTATTCTTCATAGAGAAACGGCAATCGTATCTAATATCGTCGGCTGAATATGGCCGAGGATCTGGAAGACTTGGAACAACGAGTGAAAGGTAGTAAAGTACTGCCTGGGGCAAAGGACTTTAACCTTCTGTTGTTGGTGCCCTCAGTTCCGTGTGGCTACGCAATTGCTGTCTAATTTGTGATATCGTAGCACGGTACATTGCTTAGGCTTGGCAGGGGATTAGATGAACTGTATATTCGCTTCTATAGCTATTAGCCAGAACGTGATACAAAGGAGGATGGACTCGCTTGGCAAGTTAATATGGGATTTGTTCTCAAGCTCGCGGTCCGTCCAGATAGGCAGAAGACTTTGCATTCTGACTCCCATAGAGTAAAATAGTGCTAAGCTTGCTAGCACTGCTGCGGGACTGGTTCAATGGATGGTCCGAGAGCGTACAAATCTAAGGAAAACTTCCTTAGAAAATATCGATGGTGGCAACTAGTGGTAATATGTCTCAGGTGAGATTTGATATTGCTAAAATAAAAGTCCTGAGTTGCTACGAGTCCTAAAGCCCAAACTGGGGGATAATCATGTTCGGGACTGTAAAAATAGCTTTTGTGGGGTCTCGGGGTATACCAGCAAAGTATGGCGGGGCTGAAGTTTTTGTAGAAGAAATATCCCAGAAGCTCATGGAAATGGGGTTTGAGGTCTACATTACCTGTGAGTCCCGTAGATTTCACACCGATGAACATAATGGGGTTGTTAGGATTCACACTCCATCCATAGAGGGTAAGACCTTCACAATCCCCACGGTGAATGAGATTTTATCAACTTTCTATCTCCTCTTAAGATGTGGGGGAATCGATTTGGTATATTACACTGCGCCATATGCTGCTTTAGCGACAATTATTCCCAAATTGCTAAGAAAAAAGGTAATAGTGAACGCCGACGGGATAGAATGGAAACGCCCGCTAATAAGGCGACCGTACCTGTCCCCAGGCTGGAAATTCCTCTCGCTATTGGCATCCCAGTATCTGAAACTGACGGAGCGGCTGGCTGTTAAGCTATCAGACGTTGTTATTGCCGACTCAAGGGAGATAAAGACTTATCTTGAGGAAAGGTATAAAGCAAGGAATGTGGTATTCATTCCGTATGGTGCTAGAAAATTGATTAATCCGGGTATTCCTGCCCAAAGGGAAGATAAACTCCTAGAGGGCTTTGGCTTATGTCGGGAAGAATACTACTTGACTGTAGCAAGAATAGTTGCTGACAACAATATTCATAAAGAGATAAAAGCTTATGAGATGTCTCTATCAAATAAGAAATTTGCCATCGTGGGCAACTTTGACGAAAGAGACAAGTACACAGGCTATCTGTCTAAATTAAGGGATAACGACCCAAGGATAAAATTCTTGAATCCGATTTACGATAAAGAGGTGCTGGGTATTCTTAGAAAGAACTGTTACGCCTATATTCATGCCTATGAAGTAGGTGGCACTAACCCCTCTCTCCTGGAGCAAATGGTATTTGGGAAACCTATACTGGCCTATGATGTTCCTTTCCACTGGGAAGTACTGCAGGATGGCGGGATATATTTTAGAGATGAGGACGATTTGGCGAAGTGTATTACAATGCTCGAAAGCGGTGAGATAGATTTAAGCCAAATCAAAAGATACCAAGCCAAGAGGATAGAGGAGGAGTATAATTGGGATGATGTTGCTCAGAAGTATAATTTGTTGCTCAGGCAGTTATTGGTGGCAACTTCCGATTAAAGCCCGTAGGGCGAGGGTTGTATAGAGGACTGTCCGCCATGCTTTCATCTATGCCCCCGGTTACCAGGCTAGTGTATAGGCTCTTTGAAAGATTGGCCTTTCCTAACCCGATGTCAGTGGGTTATAAAAATATACCAGAAAGCGTTATGAAAGCACTGTTGCGGACACCGAGTTTGAGGGTAATAGCTTTGATGCCCTTGATGTGATAGTCCAATATAACAACTTCACAGGGACTACTTTGGGCGCTAGTGAGAAGACAATTTACTTCGATGTGCCGAGTCCTACCGGAGACCTCGATGCACGGTACAACTGGTGGGCCAGCGCCACCGGACCCACGGGATATACATCAGGGAACGTTCTAGACACGCTTAACCCCGGCGCCCAAGGCGGTAGTTTCAGAGCGACGGCGACAGGTGATGTTGGATTCGCCCCATGGCTATACCTGACAACTTCGGGTAATAGCGGAGACACTGTAGCCAACATCGTCACCAACCAGGTACCGGCTTATGCCAATTCGGTAGTCCTCTCTTCTGGCTGGAACACATGGTCAGTACCCATCGCACTGGATGGCCAGTATAACACCTGGGGAGAGCTATATACCTTAACCAGCCTGCCTTACACTTTCGCTTACCGTTTTGACCCAGCTAGCCAGACATTCGTGTCGCTGGCGACT
>DAOUZD010000098.1 GCA_030665795.1 Dehalococcoides sp. | reverse complement strand
GATTAGAAAAAGTACTACTCCCATTCCCGCCTTCTTATAGAATTTAATCTCTTAAACTCTATGGTTGCAACTAACCCTTACCCCCACTCTATGGTTGACATAACTCTAAAAACAAATCAAAGCTAAACAGCTACGAATTGTTTCCCCAAATTTTTCTTAACATCTTACGCACTATTTAACCAAAAACAATTCAAAGCTAACTCTTTGTCACTCCCACTCTATGGTTGATGGGGGTTTGGAGGTTATATCATAGACCACACGGTTGACTTCGGGCACTTCATTCACAATGCGGTTGGAAATGCGAGCCAGGACCTCATAGGGGAGACGTGACCAGTCAGCCGTCATAGCATCTTCACTGGTTACAGCGCGGATGGCAACCAGATAGCCATAGGTTCGGTAGTCGCCCATAACACCGACACTTTTGACGTCAGTGAGGATGGCGAAGCTCTGCCATAGCTGGTGATAAAGCTTTGCCTTTTTAATTTCGTTCATGACGATAAAGTCGGCGCTACGCAGTATCTCAAGTTTTTCCTTGGTTACTTCACCGATAATGCGAATAGCTAAGCCCGGGCCAGGAAAAGGCTGCCGCCGGACCATTTCTTCCGGAAGGCCCAGCCCCAGTCCTACCTGACGCACTTCATCCTTAAATAAGTAGCGTAGCGGTTCAAGCAAGTTAAGAGTCATCTTGGCTGGCAGACCACCAACATTGTGGTGCGTTTTTATCTTGGCGGAGGCGGTACTTACTGATGAAGTGCTCTCAATGACATCCGGGTAGAGCGTGCCTTGAGCTAGAAAATCAACCTTACCGGCTTTTCTGGCCTGTCCTTCAAATACCCTGATGAATTCCGCACCGATTGCTTTGCGCTTCATCTCCGGGTCGATTATCCCCTTTAAGCGGCGGAGGAATCTCGCGCTGGCATCGACATAGATAATATTCATGCCCAGGTTAAGTTGGAAGACTTTGAGTGTTCTTTCTACTTCCTCACGGCGCAATAAGCCATTATTAACAAAGATGCAGGTAAGCTGGTCACCAATCGCCCGGTGGATGAGGGTAGCGACCACTGCCGAGTCAACTCCCCCCGAAAGAGCACAAATGACCTTACCTTTACCTACCTGTTCTTTGATTCTGGCCAGGCTATCATTAATGAAACTACCCATCGTCCAGTTACCCTTGCAGCCACATATACGATAGACGAAATTTTTTAGTATTGTCTTCCCCTCAGGGGTATGGGCTACTTCAGGATGGAACTGTAGACCAAATATCCCTTCTCCGTTACCCATGACCGCAATCGGTGAATTTTCGGTGTAGGCTAGGACAGTAAAACCCGGTGGCATTCCTTCAATTTTGTCAGCATGGCTCATCCATACCGGGGTGGAGGCTGGTAAATCGGCAAATAAAGACGAGCCTGAATTGCTTAAGTATAGAATAGCATGACCATATTCGCGCTTTGCCCCCGGAGCGACCTGTCCCCCTAATTGTTTGGTGATGACTTGCATTCCGTAGCAGATGCCCAGTACCGGTAAACGGCTTTCATAAATGTAAGCTGGGGCAAGTGGGGCATTGGGGTCATAAACGCTAGCTGGACCTCCGGAGAGAATAAATCCTTTAGGGTTGAGAGGGGCTATCTTTTCCCAGGGAGTATCATGGGGTAGTAGCTCGCCGTATACTTGACACTCACGTACACGACGGGCAATCAACATGCTATATTGTGAGCCAAAGTCAATGACGATTATCGTCTCCCGCTCGGCTCCAGATACTGCTTCCTCCGCTGCCGCTGGCTGTTCCCCACCTATCTCCTTGGCGATTTCCAGATAGGTGGAAACTTCGATATCGCCAGTGGTAGCTACTCGATGACTATCGCTTGGAGTTCGTTTTGGTTTTACTTTAGCCATGTTTATAGAACACAGATTACCATTATGATATACTACCGTCAAGAGGAAAAACTACTTATCGCGAGCCATGTCAGATTCGCTAGACATTCGACAACAATATGTTTTTCTAAGTGGTAGCCCGACGAGCACTTTCCATTTTGGCAGACGATTGGGAGAAAGGCTGAAAGCGGGGAGTATCATTGCTTTAATCGGGGAACTGGGTTGTGGCAAGACGCTGTTCACCAGAGGCATTTGTGTTGGGCTGGGCGTACCAGAAAGACAGGTTAGCAGTCCTACTTTTGCCTTTGTCAATGAATATCAGGGGAGACTTCCTGTTTTCCACATCGATTTATATCGGATTGGTGATATCGCTGAGGGATTTGATATTGGGATATTAGACTATCTGGCCAGAGCCGCTTCTGGAGTAATCGTGTTGGAATGGGCGGAAAAGGCACTCTCGCTTTTACCCGGTGATTATTTACAGGTGCACTTTGAGGTACTTTCTGTCCGCAGGCGTCAGTTGGCACTCATTGGCTTTGGGGTAAAATCCAGTAGTCTGCTTAGGGAGCTTGGTGACCAATGAAGGTTTTGGGCATAGATACATCGGGATACACCAATGCTGTTGGCGTAGCTGACGGTAGCCGGGTCCTGGCTGACTTCACTTTTGAAGCCAGGCATGACTCTCTGGAGAAAATTGTGGCCAATATTGATTTCGTCTTAAAAGAGGCCGGGTTCGGCTTGGAAGATATTGAGGGCTTTGGGGTTGGGTTGGGGCCGGGGTCGTGGACCGGGATAAGAGTCGGGGTAACGGTAGGTAAAATCCTCGCCTATAGCACCAACAAACCAGTTTCTGGAGTGCCCACACTAGAGGTACTCGCTTATCAGGCTCGTAGTATGTCGGCCCTTATCTGTCCCATTATTAATACCGGTGCCGGAGATACCGTCTACGCCGCATTCTATCGCACCAAAGACGGTACGGTCAGCAGGACGGGCGAGTATTACGTTGGTGATATTCAAGGCTTAGCCAAGATGGTCAAAAAGCCCGTCGTCTTCGTTGGCGCTGAGGCACAAGCCTATAGCCAGTTAATCAGTCAGGCTCTCGGTTCCCCAGACGGTATTAGAGCCATTAAAGACGTGCCCAGGGGAGCTACTGTTGCTTTACTGGCGGCAGCTCGCCTTGAATGTGAGAAAAATGACGATGTTCTTTCCTTGGCACCATTATATTTGAAAGAATCAACGGCTAAGGCTTTTGTCAATAAATATTCCAGAAGTGCTCAGGTAAAGGATTAGGATATTTACCATGTTAGTTTTAGGTATTGAAACTTCCTGTGATGAAACAGCTGCTGCCTTGGTTACTGACGGTAAGGTCGTGCTGTCTAATGTAATTGCCACTCAGTTGGACTTGCTCCAGAAATATGGTGGTGTCGTCCCGGAAATCGCCGCCCGGAGGCATACCGAGCTTATTGGTTATGTCATTAAGGAAGCTCTCGATTCCGCTGGCAAAACCTTAGCCGATATTGAAGCCGTTGCCGTTACGGCAAAACAGGGGTTGGTCGGGTGTCTTTTGGTTGGGGTAGCAGCAGCGAAATCACTTAGTTATTCTTTGCGAATACCTTTAGTTGGGGTGCATCACATCGAGGGACATATTTTTGCTAACTTGCTTAGCAATCCCCAAATCCCCATGCCTCACGTTTGTTTGACGGTCTCCGGTGGTCATACTATGCTGGTTTATGTTCAAGCTTACTGCCAGTATGAGTTACTTGGAAGCACTCTTGACGACGCTGCCGGTGAGGCCTTTGACAAGATTGCCAAATTCCTTGACCTTGGCTTTCCTGGAGGATCGGTGATTGACAAACTGGCGGCTCGAGGCAATCGAAAAGCTTTTAATTTTCCTCGCCCACTATTAAAAGCCAAAACGATGGATTTCAGCTTTAGTGGCTTGAAAACCGCCGTTATCAATGCCTTTAAGTACAGGATTGCAAATGGTGAAAAATTACCTCTTGAAGATATCGCCGCCAGCTTTCAGGAAGCAATCGTGGATGTTTTGGTGTCAAAGACCCTGCACGCCACTTTGAAACGGAAAGTATCGACGATTAGTATCACCGGTGGCGTCTCGGCCAATAGACGGCTCAGGGAAGTTTTCTCAGAGACCTGTCGGCAGGAGGGGATTGCAGTATTCTTTCCGGAACTTTCTCTCTGCACCGACAATGCGGCAATGATAGCCGCGGCGGGATATGCTAGACTTAAACAAGGTGAAGCGGATGACCTAAATCTCGATGTAATTCCCAACGTCCCACTAGAGGTGCAAGTTGGCGGTTGAAGTAGAAGTAATCAATGCGAATAAACCTTCTTCTCGGCTACTCAAGCGGGCGGCACGTCTTATCGCCAAAGGCAAGGTGCTGGTGTGTCCGACGGATACCGGGTACGCTTTAGCGGCTAATGCGCTTGATGCCAAGGCAGTGGTCAAGGTCTTTAATCTAAAAGGTCGCGTCTACTCTAACCCAATCCATATCGCCGTGAGTTCTACAGAGGCGGCAGAAAAATATGCCCATTGGAACAAAGCAGCTGAACATCTTACCTGCGATTTTCTCCCTGGTGCTCTTACCTTAGTATTACCTAAGAAAGAGATAATTCCTCCCTTACTTGTTGCCGGGCGAGATACTATCGGCATCAGAATCCCTGACAACAGGGTAATATTAGATTTAGCGGCAATGACCAATCTTCC
>DAOUZD010000158.1 GCA_030665795.1 Dehalococcoides sp. | reverse complement strand
TGTTTGTCGTATCAACATTAGAGACAGCTCCCACGTATGTGGGAAACCCTGTGTCTGAACCGGTGTTGCCGACGAAGCTATTGAAGTGAGCCACGTTGTCTCCTCCACTAGGGCTAGAGCGAATGGCGTAAGTATTGTCCTTTATGCTGTTGTACTGGATGATGTTATCGGCGGTACCGCTTTCAAGCCGGACACCGGTGTGGCAGTCATAAACGGTATTGTACTCGACTGTTACATCGCTACCTCGGTTCAGGCAAAAGGCATTCTGGACATTGGAGATAGTATTATGTCCGAATGTGATACCAGTCCCCGCGTCATAGGTGCCGATACCTGTACTCCTGTACTCTTCTCCAGTATATCCCAAGTCGGTAATGGTGTTGTAAGTGGCTGAGCCCGTAGCACCTCTGAGGAAGAACATGCCATTGGGGACTTGGGCAGCTAATTCCCCTGGACCGTTAATCTCGTTGTGGTGATAGTCAGCTGTCATTGTTTGGCCTAAGGCGTATATACCTGCCCTGTTGTAACCTATGACGGAGCACCCTGTTACCTCTACCTGAGTAACGGATGATATAGCAGAAGCCCATATACCTGCGGTACGACAAGCGAGACCCGGGTTTCCAATGACTGTCAGGTTTTCTATTGTGCCGCTGGTCTCAAGGTATGCGAGACCAGCCACCCAAACTACATCTACTTCAGATACTTCAGGTACTTCTGTGATTCCTGAACCATCAATCTTCAGGTCTTTTACCGCAACCGTCGCACCGGCGGTATCAACCCAGACGATGGCTGCCATTGATTTATTAGGAGGGGCAGTCCCGATCCACGGCACCAGTTTAACCGTAGTCAGTATGTCGTCTCCAGACGGCTGAATGACCGTGGTATCACCGGCGCCTTGGAGCGTCAGGCTCTTGTTAATAACCACCTGCTCATCGTATATCCCCGCCGCCACAATGACGGTATCACCAGCACTAGCAGCATCTACGGCAGCCTGGATGGTGGTGAACTGCTGACCTGCCCCAACATAGAGAGTGTCAGCACTGAGGCTGAAGCCATCCGTGGCACTAGCAAGGGTGCCATCGGTAAGGTCAACCAGCTCCACTGTCACCTCGTAATCACCCACGGGGGCCGTGGTGCCGTCGGTCATCTGGATGGTGAAAGTAGAGGTCTCGTCATAGCCAGCAGGCAAGGTAAATCCGCCCTCAGGCCCCCAGTAGCCGACGAAGTCCCCGTCAACTAGCACAAAGGTTTCGTTGATGCCTTGCGTATTCGAACTCCCGTTGACATGAGTAATAGTGAAGATGTCTTCACGGGCTCCCGTAAACGCTTCGGGACCGCTGACGGTAATATTAAACCGTACGTTGTTATACGTGACCCCATCCAGATTTGTAGTTGTAGAACTTACAACAAATGGCGCCGGGCGGTACACATTTTCTGGTATGTCTAGAGTGACACTCGGCGCTCCATTTGCCATCACCGGTGTTGCTGGTATCAGGCTGAAGCTAAGCACCAGCACCAGGGCAAACAAGATACTAAAAATCCTTTTCACCTTTTCTTACCTCCCTTTTATTTTCAGGCTTTCTTTTGTTCAATCTTATTTTAGAAAGCTATCACCCCCCTTTCTCTTTAAGATTATTTTATGCCCCTCGACCTGGAGCAGAGTAGGCTCTTCTTCAGAAACCACCCCTTTCAGTAAAAAATAAAAACCGACCTTGTTGGGTCGGTTTCACTATTGGCTCCCCACCACTCAAGTGACCAATCACAGGTGGCGGCTCAACACCCCCCACCACAAATTGCTCGCCCGGCTAGCTTAGATTAACCTTTCTCTCTTCTTTCACCCCTTGAGCTTTTGCAGCTCAACTGAGTAATAATTACTTTATTCGTACCAGATATTCCTATGCGATGATTAAATTAACACAAGTATTCGCCCTTTGTCAAGACCCCATGGATTATTTTTTCCCCAGTGCCTCGATGTCTGGCCGATGCCTCATCCCCCATTCCTTAAAGCACTGCACTACTTCATTATCGCTGGGCTCATGCCAGTACCGATAGAAATCAGAAACATAGAATTCCGGCCCGAATCCAGCCACACCGGTAATCACTCTATCGGCAATCTTCTCCACTTTTTTCAGTGCCGTGGCTGAAGCTACCGGTACGGCGACGATTATTTCCCTGGGTTGGCGGTAGCGTATCGATTCCACGGCCGCCATCATGGTGTAGCCTGAAGCCAGTCCATCATCGACGATTATTACCGTCTTACCTTTCACTACTGAAGGCGGCCTATCCTTGTGATAGAGCAAGCTTCGTTGGCGGATGTCGACCCTTACCTGGCTCACCTGATAATTTATCTGCTGTGGGCTCAGGCCAAATCTTTTGACCACTTCCTCGTTGAGAATGGTAGTGCCATCATCGGTAACAGCGCCAAAACCACCTTCGGGAGTAAGTGGCAGCGGTATTTTGCGCGAAATGATAAGGTTAAATTCATCAGCGTCAAGTGCCAGGGCTACATTCAACGCCACCAGCACGCCACCATTGGGGATAGCCAGCACGACAGCGGATTTGCTCTTATATTCGTTCAGTTTGGCGGCGAGCTGTCGCCCGGCATCATAGCGGTTCTCAAAGACAGGTTGCTGTCTGGTAAAGCGCATCTTTGTTTCCCTCAATTATAGTCTCATCTAATTAACTTAAACTCACTCACATCTACCAGCCCCAGGTCAGTGAGTCTGAGTTCCGGGATTACCGGCAGGGCTAAAAAGGAAAGCGTGGCGAAGGGTGAAGGTAATGTGGTGCCTAAGTCTTTCGCCAACTGTTCCAGTTTCTCCAGTTTAGCGGCCACAATTTCCAGTGGCTCTTGAGACAATAGCCCGGCAATCGGTAAGCTCAGGCTGGCTAATACTTTACCTCCCGCCGTTACTACCAGGCCTCCCTGCAACCGCTCAATCTCTTTTATCGCCGTGAAAATGTCCGCGTCGTTAGTCCCGACAGCGATGATATTATGGGAATCGTGGGCAATAGAAGATGCCAGTGCCCCTTTCTTCAAGCCAAAGCCACTAACCAGCCCCAGGCCAATATTGCCCGTGGCCTTATGTCTTTCCACTACCACCAGCTTCAGAATGTCCCGGTCGGTATCAGCTATGATGGTGTCATCTACAGCCTTGACCCTCTCAAGCCTTTTGCGGGTAATTATCTGACCGGGGATAGCCTCAATAACTAAATTGGCTTCT
>DAOUZD010000154.1 GCA_030665795.1 Dehalococcoides sp. | reverse complement strand
TTTCCACGAGTTCAGGCAGGTTACTGTAGATTAAGGTTTCTTTTGAGTAATCGGAATAGATTGCCTGGCGGGCATAACAGTAGAGACAATGGTGAACGCAGTGGGCTGGGCCGGGTGGGGTGACATTAATAATCCAGAAGTGAGGACACTTCCTACTGGACACCGTGTACGGGTAGTCATGCAGTGTCGAGCCCTTTTTGCTGATTAGCTTTACCGGTTGCATCTCTCCTTGATTGAAAGTGAGTGGATGCCTTTTTTGCCAAGCCCTTTCTCTTTAGTTGACTATTATCTTACCTTTCGGCTTGGCGACAATCTCACCGATGATAGCTGCCTCCTTAATGCTTTCCTGGTGCATTCTTTCCAGCAGCACCGGTGCTTTTTCTTCGGAAACAGAGATGAGTAAGCCTCCCGAGGTCTGGGGGTCGAAAAGAATATCGGCCAGATAATCAGGGACTTCTTTGGCTATTTCAACCATATTCAGGCGAAACTCCCGGTTGCGGTGGAGTCCTCCCGCAATCATGCCCATTTCGGCAAGCTCTTTTGTTTTCGGGAAAAAAGGGACCGTTACCGAGTGGATAAGTATACCAACATCGGTGCCCTCAATCATCTCACAAGCGTGGCCCAGAAGTCCAAAACCGGTAACGTCGGTGCAGGCGTGGACTCCTATCTCCTGCATTAGCTCCGAGGCTTTGCGGTTAAGGGTAACCATGCTTTTTGTGGCTTTGGCTACAGTGTCTTCATCGGTCATCTTGGCCTTCAAGGCGGTGCTTATTATTCCGGTACCTAGTGGTTTAGTTAAGATTAGCCGGTCACCCGTCTTGGCACCGGTATTGAAGACTACTTTGGCTGTGTGGATGACGCCGGTAATGGAGAGCCCGTACTTGAGTTCCTCGTCTTCGATGCTGTGCCCTCCGACCAGTATCGCCTCTGCCTCATGTATCTTGTCAACTCCCCCGGCCAGGATTTCCCTCAATATTGAGATATCCATCGTTTTTACTGGGAAACAGACGACATTCATTGCGGTTAGTGGTTTTCCTCCCATGGCATAGACATCGCTCATCGCGTTAGCGGCGGCAATCTGACCAAACGAGTAGGGGTCATCCACTATCGGCGTGAAGAAATCGATGGTCTGGACGATAGCCAGTTCATCGGTTAGCTTGTAGACGCTGGCATCTTCAGCTCTCTCCATACCCGCAATCAGATTAGGATGAGAGACGAGAGGCAAACCAGATAACGCTTTGGTTAGGTCTCCCGGACCTATTTTGCAAGCTCAGCCCGCGCCGTGAGTGGTCTCGGTCAGGCGTGGTCTTACCTCATCACTCATCCTACTGGCCTCCGTCAAACTTATATCCTTAGCAGGCGAATCACAATATTATACACGTTTTTTAGTCGTAGTGGTAGTGCCGGACTTAATCTGAGTCTGGTAAGCTAAAGTAGCAGGAACAGGCTGACGGCCATAACCAGCATACCCACTCCAACGCCAGTAATCACCAGATGCTCTTGACCATACCGATGTGCCAAAGGTAATAATTCGTCGAGGCTAATATAAACCATGATGCCAGCAACGAAGGCGAGAAGAGTTGACAGTAGGGTCGGGGTGAGGAAGGGAAGGAGGATGGCATAGCCAATGAGAGCACCTATTGGTTCAGCTACTCCTGATGAGAACGACCAGAGGAAGGCTCGCCGCCGACTGCCGGTAGCGTAAAAAATAGGGACAGACACGGCAATGCCTTCGGGGATATTGTGGATGGCAATGGCAACCGCAACGGCTATTCCCAAGGCTACATCCCCGGTGATAGCACTGCTAAAGGTAACCAGCCCTTCAGGGAAATTATGTATGGCGATACCCAGAGCCGTAAAAACGCCAGCCCGCATAAGGATTGAGGGCTGGCCGAGAGTAACACCCTTTTCTGGTGTTGATTTTTTGCGGCGGAAAATTAACGGGTGCGTGTTCTCAACTTGCTCTTCCTCGTAACTATGCGGGACCAGTATATCGATTATGGCAATGAAGACTATGCCGGCGAAGAAACCTAAATTAGCAATGCCGAAGCCGACACGTTCGATGGCCGTTCTGAGCAGTTCGGCGAATGAAATATAGACCATAACGCCAGTCGAGAAGCCTAGCATCACTGCCAGGTAGGAGTATTTGGGCTTCCGTATGAAGTAAGCAATAGCGCTGCCTATCCCGGTGGACAACCCAGCCAGGGTGGTCAGCAATAACGCAAAGGATACATTAGCTTGCATCGCCTTATATAGTCACTTCCAAGCTTTTGAATTTCGTGTCTTCTATGACTTAGGTCACATTCAATAGCTTCTTTTATTATATATAATTAGGTTGCGATATAATAGTCTCGTGTTCAATGGATGTCAAGGGGGTAAAATATGCCTTGACTTGACTATTAGCCGAGACTATAATATCACTCACTAATACGGTAGCTACTCGATTTAATTCACTCTGATGGAAATAACTGGTTTCTCATCAAGTGGAAAGTAAAATCAGGGTAATCGTCTTGGAGGTAATGATTGAAAGTCTTGGGAATTATGGGAAGCCCGAGGATAAAGGGCAATACCGACCTATTGCTGGATGAGGCATTGAAGGGAGCCAAAAGTCAGCAGGCAGAGATTGGGAAGATTGTCGTGGATAAGCTGAAGATAACCCCCTGCCGCGAGTATTATGGCTGCCTGAAAGACGGTGATTGCGTTATCAGGGATGATATGGATGGTATCTATCCGAAACTGCTTGAGGCGGATGGTATCATCGTCGCCTCACCGATATTTTTCTACGGACTCACCGCTCAACTTAAGGCGCTGATTGACCGCTGTCAGGCGCTTTGGGCCAGAAGGTACGTTCTGAAGAACCTGCCCGATTCAGCGAGAAAGGGCGCGTTCATCGCCGTTGGAGCTACCAGAGGTAAGCAATTGTTTGACGGGTCGATATTAACGGTAAAATACTTCTTCAAGGCCTTTGATGTTGAGTATGTAGATGAACTCCTTATCCGCGGCGTCGATAAGAGAGGGGAGATTAAGGAGCACCCAACCGCACTATCAGATGCGTTTGAACTGGGCAGGAGGCTAACACAAAAAATCGGTTAGCTTCTAGTTGGTGCCGATATCGCTATTTTGGTGTTTCCTTCTTCTCCTCAGCTCTTGGGGCCTCAGATTTGGTGATGTCCATAGGTCTTACCTCTGTATGCAGGACTGTTTAAGCTGGACTTTTGCCTGTATTTTTATACCACAGTTAT
>DAOUZD010000190.1 GCA_030665795.1 Dehalococcoides sp. | reverse complement strand
GCCGCAAGTCATACCCTCAATCAGCCTTAAGAGACGCATCCTGGTTTCGGCAGGAACATCAGCTACCCCTTTGATGTATTTGTCGACATACTTACCGACCTTGGTATTTTGCCAGTCTATTTCGGAGGGCATGGTGGCGAGCATGCCACCAGCAATATCCTGAGCCAGCCTGGCTATTTCATATACATTGCGGGTCACATTCAGTTTGGTCACATTGGCCAGAAGCGGGTCAGCCATAAAATTGCCCGCGGGCATACGGTAGCCTTGGCAAGAACAGGCAATAGAACAGCAATAAAGAGTCTCCGCCAGGTGAACCATATCGACTAGCTTATCTCTAATGTGAGCGGCTTTGGTGGTGCCTTGAATCTCGGTAAGGGCGTAGGTAGCGCCAATCAAGGCATCAGAAAGGCCAACCTTGCAACCACCATAGTTCTGCCGATGGGCAGTGGCGAAACGCTCGACAAGCTCGAAGACAAAATCATACTCGCCACACATAAAAACATTCTCCCAGGGGATAAAGACATTGTCAAAGACTATTAATGCTTCACCGCCGACAATGCCGTATTCCGGGTTGCCCTGGTCGATGAGGCAGCCGCTACACTTTCGGTCATCATTAGTCTGACGACCAAAAACGTGAATGACATTGGGAGCATCTACTGGCACATAAAAGCAAACTGCAAAGTCAGCGTCAGCCTCCTTCATTGAGGTGGTAGGCATGACTAGGTGGCCAATGGCATTAACCGCGCCGGTGATATGGGCCTTAGCCCCCCGAACTACAATGCCATCCCGCTTTTTCTCGACAACGTGGACATATTGGTCAGGGTCACTCTGTTCACTAGGTGACAAACTCCGGTCACCTTTGGGGTCGGTCATCGCGCCGGAAAGAAATAAATCCTTGGCTTGCACTTCCTTAAGAAAGTTGACGAACCGCTGATGGTACTCAGTACCGTTCTTTTGGTCCAGGTCGTAGGTCACCGAGTAAATGGCATTCAAGCCGTCATGACCAACGCAGCGAGCAAAGCAACTTCCCGTCTGTTGACCTAAGGCGCGCAGTGCCTTTACCTTTCGCACCAGGTCATCAGTGCTATGGTGAACGTGAGTAAAGAGGTTAATCTTCTCTCCGGTTAAGTGCGACTTGGTGGTCAGCAGCGCCTCAAACTCGGGTGCCTGAGCCATTTCATAGGTTAAGGCAACGGTATTGACATGGGGGATGAAGGCAGGGTGGTCAGCCACGCTTTCAATTTTTTCCCCCATATAGTAGATTTCTGGCTTGACTCTCCGTAAACTATCCCGATACTCATCACCACGTATCATACCCATACTCATAACCTCGCTATTTTGTTTCAAATAATAACCGAATGGATAATTAACCCTTAGCTATTCATAGCCGCGCCCAAGGGCAAAGGCGATAGAGGCCAAGAGTAAAATTGCCGACAGTGAAAACCAGAAGTTCCAGGTAAATTGAGGCATTGTTAATGAGAGTAACGGAAATACTTCCACCGCAATAATAATACCCATTACGGCACAGAGTCCTCCAACCGCCCCCACAATTACAGCTGTTATGCCCATAATCGAACCTCCTTATTTATTTTTAGCCACTAAGACTAGTTTATTATATAATTAATAAAATAAAAAGTTAATTCTTATTATAAATTTGAAGTGGTGATTCATGGCAAGTCTGGAACAAGAAATCAGTAGTTTACTCCGCAGGAAAGGGCTGACTTTAGGAGTGGTTGAATCAGCCACGGGAGGGCTAATATCCCATTGGCTAACTAATGTTCCTAGTAGCTCCGATTATTATAAAGGGTCGGTTACTGCCTATAGCAATGAGGCTAAGATTAAAGTGGTTGGAGTGAAGGAAAAGACCGTCAATCAGTATGGTGCGGTGAGTTCTCAGGTGGCTGAGGAAATGGCAGAAGGAGGTCGAAAGGTATTAGGGGTGGATATATGTTTGGCGGATACCGGTATTGCGGGGCCAAGTGGGGCTACTCCGGGAAAGCCGGTGGGGCTATTCTACCTGGGCTTATCCTATCAAGGTGAAACTTACAGCCAGAAGCATAACTTTCAGGGAGACCGAGAACAAAACAAACGGAGTGCTGCCGAAGTCGCCCTAAGCTGGTTGAAAGAATATCTGGAGAGTTTAAAATAGACCAAGTTATTAAAAATTAGGGAAACAATTCCTAGCTGATTAGCTTTGATTTGTTTTTACAGTTATGTTAACCTTACCGGTTGTTTAATCAGAGGTAGCCTGGGGGGGCGAAGCATCTCTTTCAAAATCTTCCCTTCAATGCTATACTCTGACATATCATCTACTGGGCAGGAGATTTTTAGGTGAAAAGGGCTGACGGGCGCGCCTATGATGAGCTGCGACCGATAAAAATAGTCCCCGGTTTCCTGAGCTTCGCCGAAGGCTCAGCGCTGATTGAGCTGGGCAAAACCCGGGTGCTGTGTTCGGTTAGCGCTGAGGATAGGGTGCCCAATTTCCTTAAAGGAAGTGGTACCGGCTGGATTACCGCGGAATATGCCATGCTCCCCCGGGCGACGGTTACCCGCACTCCTCGTGATTCGGCACTGGGGAGGGTTGGTGGTAGA
>DAOUZD010000026.1 GCA_030665795.1 Dehalococcoides sp. | reverse complement strand
AATGGCAAGGGCTATCCATCCCCCTGCCTTTAGGGCACCGGGCTGTGGGCGTGATGGCCAGTGCTCCGTAAACTCCCTGGTATCACCAGGGCGCTTCGACAGAGCATTATAGTAGCCCTTTTCTTCCCTCTTCCCCCAGATAATTGTCGCCAGGCCAATGATGATAAACAGACCACCCACACCCATTAGCATCAAACAATCCCGATAAAGCATACCCCACCCTCCCCCTAAAAGAGGAGTTTCACTGGTGGTAACTATAGGCTATTTTAACCGCATTTTCAATAGGCAGTTAAGTAAGATTGTTAGTTAGGCTAATCTCCCTTTCCTGGATTAAGGAACGGGTAGGATGCAGGTAAGAGAGGGGCAAAGCCCCTCTCCAAAATCTCTTCCCTTCATGGAAAGACAATTATTTTATCTCAGCCTTAGCCCCAGCCGCTTCCAGCTTCTCTTTTATCGACGCTGCCTCTTCCTTATTAACTCCCTCTCTGACTGGCTTGGGAGCACCTTCCACCAAGTCCTTGGATTCTTTCAGACCTAGCGTGGTTACCTCGCGCACCGCTTTAATCACATTAATCTTGTTTGCCCCTATCTCGGTAAGAATCACGCTGAATTCAGTCTGCTCTTCAACCGCCGGAGTTGCAGCTGCTTCAGCGGGCGCTGCCGCAGCCACCACCGGTGCCGCCGCACTAACCCCGAACTCCACCTCTAAAGCCTTGACCAATTCGGCCAGCTCAAGCACGGTCATCTTTTTGATTGTCTCCATTATCTTCTCAATGGCTGGAGAAACCTTTACTTTCTCCTTTTTGGTCGGTGCGGGTGGCTCACTAACGGCTTCCTTCGCTGCCTTGGGTTTCTCTTCTTCTTTGGCTGGTGGCGGCTCTTTAACCTCGGCGGTTACCTCAGCCGGGGCTTGGGCAGCTTCTGCCTCTTTTTCGGCCGAGGGCGGCTCTTGAACCTCGACGGTTTCCTCAGCCGGAGCTTGAGCCACCTCCGCCTCTTTCACCGCTGCCTCTTCTGGTACCTCGGCGGTTTCGGCGATAGCTTCTGGTCCGGTTTCTGCCTCTTTCTCTGCCGACGGCTGCTCTTGAACCTCGGCAGCTTCCTCACCGGTGTCTTGACCGGTTTTGACCTCTTTTTCTTTTGGCATTTTATCCTCCCTCCAATTGTTTAACTCTAGCTTGTAGCACCCCGATAAACCCTCTCATGGGGCTTGCCAAGTAGCTAATTAAAGTAACGATGGGACTTTGCATCCCGGCCAAAACTTTGCCCAGTAATATCTCCATTGGTGGTAATGTGGCCAGGGTCTCCACATCACTGTGAGTAAACACTTTATCTCCGGAAAAGCCCCCTTTAATACTCAGGCTTGTTCTTGAGTTGCGAATGTAGTCAGCCAGAATCTTGGCTGGTTCGACGATGTCTCCATAGCCGAAAGCAATCGCGACCGGGCCTTCAAAAAAGTTGACTAACTCACTCTTGCCCGCCCTTTCCGCAGCAAATCGAGCCAGAGTGTTCTTGACTACCCGATACGTAATACCTGAGCCTCTTAACGTACGGCGCAAATCAGTTATCTCAGCCGTTGATAGTCCCCGATAGTCAGTTAAAACACCAGTACTGCATTTAGCAAAAACATCTTGCAGCTCATCAATAATCTGCTCCTTCTTTTCCCTGGGCATCTCAATACCTCCTGAATTACCCCAGACTGTCTAAATATAAAAAGTCCTTGTGCCTAACGCACAAGGACTCGGCAAATCTAGTTAACCTAGAGTGCTTTTCCTCGGCAGGCACATTATTCTATTTAAGCCTTACTCGGCACCCGCTGTCTCAGGAAATTTTTAAATTTTAATTCCGTCTAATTCTACCTGTTTTGGCGGAAAAAGTAAATTCTTTTTGGCAACTTCCTTCCGATATGCAGTTGGCTAACTGGAACTTAAAGAGAGAGTAGGTCTGAGGTCAAGCTTTATCCCGGGCCCCATCGTCGTCGTCAAAACGGCCGTTTTCACATACTGCCCTTTAGCCCCGCTGGGTTTAGCCTTCATCACCGCTTCCACCAGTGCCGTCAGATTGCCCATCAACATATCATTCTCAAAGCTAACTTTACCCAGAGGCACATGAATGATGGCAGTCCGGTCTAGCTTAAATTCCACTCTCCCTTTACGGGCATCCTCTATTACCCGGGGCAGGTCATCAGCCGGCACAACGGTCCCTGACTTAGGATTGGGCATCAGCCCCCTCCTCCCCAAAATTTTACCCAGCTTACTTACCTTGCTCATCATCTCCGGAGTGGCAATCGCCGTATCAAACTCCAGCCAGCCATCCTCAATTTTCTTAATCAACTCATCACCGCCGACGGAATCGGCTCCTGCCGATTCGGCGATTCTTACCGCTTCCCCCTGGGCAAAAACCAAAACCCTTACCTTCTTCCCCAATCCATGTGGTAGCAGGGCTACACCCCGTACCTGCTGAGTCGCATTTCGAGGGTCAACGCCCATGCGAAGGTGCAGTTCAACCGTCTCGTCAAACTTGACGTGAGCTGACTTTTTGGCTAACTCAATAGCCTCCTCGGGAGAGTAATCTCCTGCCCTGTCTATCACTTGAACTGCTTCTCGATATTTTTTACCATGCTTTGCCATTTTCTACTCTACCTTAATTCCCATACTTCGGGCGGTGCCTTCAATTATTCGCTCCGCTTCTTCAATACTGTTAGCACTCAAGTCCTTCGCCTTAACCTGAGCGATTTCACGCAATTTGTCTCGGGATAACGTGCCGATTTCCTCATGACCGGCACTGCCACTCCCCTTCTCCACACCTGACGCTTTCTTTAGTAAATCAGTCGCTGGTGGTGTTTTGGTAATAAAAGTAAATGACCTGTCCTCAAAAACAGTTATCTCCACCGGGATAATCGACCCGACCTGAGATGAAGTACGGTCATTATACTCCTTACAAAAGGCCATGATATTAATTCCGTGCTGACCTAAAGCCGGACCGACCGGGGGTGCCGGATTTGCCTGCCCTGCCGGAATCTGTAATTTTATTATTACCCTAACCTTCTTTGCCATCCTATCTCCTCAAAAGACTCAGAGTTTCTCTACCTGTAAAAAGTCAAGCTCCACCGGTGTTTCCTGACCAAAAAGGGACAGAAACACCTTAACCTTACCCTTCCCGGGGTTTATTTCATCTACCACACCGACAAAATCAATAAACGGGCCATCAGTTACCCGCACACTCTGCCCCCGACGAAAACCAACCTTAACTCTAGGTGCCTCGGCTTCCATCTGCCGCAAAATCTGGCTAACCTCGCCCTCCTCCAGCGGAGTTGGCTTGCCCCCGCTACCAACAAAACCGGTGACGCCGGGAGTATTACGCACCACACTCCAGCTCTCGTCGGTCATCTTCATCTGAACCAAGACATAACCAGGCAATATTTTCTTAGTCACCGTCCGCCTCTGCCCATCCTTAACCTCAATCTCATCCTCAGTAGGTATAACCACCTGCAGAACCTCGCCTCCAGAATCCATGAACTTGATGCGTTGCTCTAAGTTCTTCTTAACCCGTTCCTCATACCCTGAGTAGGTATGAATAACAAACCAGTATGTTCCGTTCTCCGCCACGAATAACCTCACTAATTAGAGTTTTGGCAAAAGCAAAAATTACCCTTTATCATACCGCTTCATTAAATATGAAAACCAGACAAGCTATTATCTACGCAAAAAAACCTTCTCGACAAGACCGGCAAAACCAAAATCAAGCGCTCCCAAGAAGATACCAGCAGCAACGGAAACAATCAGCACCAAAGCCGATAAATAAACAACCTCTCGTCTGGAGAGCCAGACTACCTTTCTTAACTCGGCTATGGTCTCACCAATAAACCTGAACCTTGAACGCTTAGTCGTGGCAGTATGACGTGTCAACATAGGAATCTCTACCCCATTTTATAACGTCGTACTACTTTACCTCTCGATGGAGTCTGGTAGTACGACAACGAGGACAATATTTGTTCAACTCTAATCGTTGAGGGTCATTTCTCCGGTTCTTGGTTGTCGTATATGTTCTCTCCCTACACTCGGTGCAGGCAAGATAAATAATACCCCTTGCTTCACCCTTTTTAGCCATAAATCTACTCTAGGATGCGGGTAAATCTACCGGCACCTACTGTCCTACCTCCCTCACGAATAGCAAAACGCAGACCCTCTTCCAGGGCTACCGGATAAATGATTCTTATCTTCATGGTTATATCGTCACCGGGCATAATCATCTCCACCCCTTCGGGCAGCTCAGCAACTCCGGTAACATCGGTAGTTCTGATGTAGAACTGGGGCTTATAGCCATTGAAGAAAGGAGTATGCCTACCCCCCTCCTCCTTAGTCAGCACATATACCCTGGCTTCGGCATAAGTACGTGGTTTAATCGAACCGGGGGCAGCCAGTACCTGACCCCGCTCTATATCTTCCCTCTCCACCCCTCTGAGGAGAATGCCTACCGCATCACCGGGCTCAGCATAATCCAGGATTTTATGAAACATCTCCAGGCTGGTAGCCACTACCTTGCGCGGCTCGTGGTGCAAGCCCACTATCTCAACCTCATCACCGGCTTTAATCACACCCCGGTCAACTCGGCCGGTAGGTACCGTGCCCCGTCCCTTGATGCTGAACACGTCTTCCACGGGCATTAAGAATGGCTGGTCTTTAGGCCGTACCGGGACCGGAATATACTCATCAACCGCATCCATCAGCTTCAAAATAGGACCACACCACTGACATTCCCTCTTGCCGCAGCCACACTCCAGAGCCTTAAGAGCACTCACCCGCACTACTGGTATCTCATCCCCAGGAAATTCATATTTACTGAGCAGCTCCCTTACCTCCACTTCCACCAGCTCCAGAAGCTCCTCATCCTCCATCGCATCTACCTTATTCAGGGCAACTACTATTTTGGGAACCTCCACCTGGCGTGCCAGTAAGACATGCTCTCTGGTCTGAGGCATAGGACCATCAGGAGCACTCACTACCAGTATGGCTCCGTCCATCTGTGCCGCACCAGTTATCATATTCTTAATGTAGTCAGCGTGTCCCGGGCAATCAACGTGAGCATAATGCCGCTTTTCCGTTTCATATTCAATATGAGCGATGGCAATGGTCAGTCCCCGTGCCTTCTCCTCTGGGGCATTGTCAATGCTGTCAAAAGAACGAAAGCCGGTAGCCGTTCCTCCCTTAGACAATACCAGCGTTATCGCTGAGGTCAGCGTTGTTTTACCATGGTCAACATGCCCGATGGTGCCCACGTTTACGTGTGGTTTTGTCCGTTCAAATTTCTCTTTAGCCATTTCAACCTCCGTTTATTCCGAGCCCACAACCAGATTCGAACTGGTGACCTACTCCTTACCAAGGAATTGCTCTTCCTGCTGAGCTATGTGGGCATTTCGTCTATTATACCGATTTTTATCTGTCCTTGTCTAGTGCCAACTCGATTAAATTTAGGCTATGGTGGAGGGGGCAGGATTCGAACCTGCGTAGCCCTTAGGGCGGCAGATTTACAGTCTGCTCCGATTAACCACTCCGGCACCCCTCCCGGTACAATCTTACACCACCAGATATCCAGCCTGAGGGGGGATTCGAACCCACGACCTGCTGTTTACAAGACAGCTGCTCTAACCAACTGAGCTACTCAGGCATTACCCTTCCAGTTTTACTAACCAACGCAATTAGCCTAGCTATTATAAAAAACGAAGACAGTAAAAGTCAAGCTGGTAGACTTTCTTCCAGTCAAACTTAAAAGAAGAAAGAGCGCTCTCGCTTCCTGAAAAGATAGCCAGCAATAAGACCAAGAACCAAACCCCCGAGGTGAGCTTGCCAGGCGACAAATGGCAAAAAGGAGAGAATGAGAAAACCACCAATTACCGCCACCCAGAGGGGAATGGGGACAGGTATGGGGAAGATAAAGACCGGCGACTTGGGTCTCATCATGACCAGTGCTCCGGCCAGGGCAAAAATCGCTCCAGAGGCGCCAACTGCTACTGAAAAAGATGGGGCTAGAAGTATAAACAGGATACTACCCAGTATACCGCCACCAAAATAAACAATTAGAAACTTGCTATTCCCAACCAATCTGGACAAGTAGTTGCCAAAGAAATAAAGGGTCAGCATATTAGCAAAGATGTGCCAAAAACCAGCGTGCACGAACATGCTGGTCAAAATTGTCCACGGCCGAGATAGGAAACCTGCTGGCTGCACTCCGAGAATTAAAATAAGTTCTGGAATTATAAGCACGACGATGAACACCAGAAGGTTAATTATTACTAAGACCAGTATGGGACTCAGACCAAAACTCTGCTCGCTCTGATATCTTACTCTCATCTTCTTAACCAGTAAACCGTTTTACCCCATATTACAGGATTTTGAGCCGCTAAACAATGACGAGCCTAAAATGCTAAAATAGTAATCGGGTAACTTTCATCCAACGCGCTGGCGACTCGCCCTGGCTATTTATTTCCTCTAGGAGAGATATGAGCGATTACATCATTATCAAAGTAGAAAATCTGGTCAAAAGATTCGGTGAACTGGCGGCGGTGGATAACATTAGCTTCAATGTAGCACCCGGGGAAATCTTTGGCTTTTTGGGCCCGAACGGGGCCGGAAAGACAACTACCATCAACATCCTGTGCACCCTGACCAAACCGACCTCAGGGCGAGCCACTATTGATGGTCTGGACGTGGTGCGCCAGCAGAACCAGGTGCGTCAATTAATTGGGCTGGTCTTTCAGGACCCAAGCCTGGATGAACGGCTCAGCGGATTACAAAACATGCGCTTTCACGCCTTGGTGTATAGCGTGCCAGCCTCAATTCGTGAACAGCGGATTGAGCAACTGCTCCGCATGATGGAACTCTGGGACAAACGTCACAGTCAAGTGCGGACCTATTCCGGAGGCATGAAACGTCGCCTGGAGCTAGCCAGAGGCCTGTTGCACCACCCCAGGGTACTGTTCCTCGATGAGCCCACGCTCGGACTTGACCCCCAAACGCGAAACCGCATCTGGGAGTACATCCTTGAGCTGCGTCAACGTGAAGGGACTACCATCTTCCTGACTACCCACTATATGGATGAGGCGGACAAAGCCGACCGCATTGCTATCATTGACTACGGAAAGCTCATCGCCGTAAACACTCCCGAGAAGCTCAAGAAGATGGTGGGCAAGGATATCATCTCCGTGAAAACCGACGATAACGAAAAAGCCGCTGCCGAGATAAGACTTCGCTACCAAATCGAAGCCAGACATGCTGGTGATGGGCTCTGCTTCGAGGTGGTCAACGGAGAGGAATTTCTCCCAACTTTTATCAGGGAATTTAGCATCAGGATACTGGGGGTTAGCCTGCGCCGCCCCAGCTTGGATGATGTTTTTCTCAAGCTCACCGGGCGGGAAATACGCGAGGAGGAAGTTAGTAACCTGTTCAAAGCCATGGTTCGACAGCACGGCCGCCGTATGCGGCGCTAGGAGGGAACAATGAATCATCTGCGTGGCGTGTACACCATCTGGTACCGTGATATACTTCGCTTCTGGCATGATAAGATGCGTCTGATTGGCTCGATAACCTTTCCGCTGCTGTTTCTGTTCGTCTTCGGTAGCGGCCTCAGTGCTAGAATGGGCGCCCTTGGCCCCGGCATTGATTTCACTCAGTTCATCTTCCCGGGCATCATTGGCATGACCGTGCTGATGAGCTCGTTTATGGCTGGGGTGTCTGTGGTCTGGGACCGGGAGTTTGGCTTCCTCAAAGAAGTGTTGGTGGCACCAATCAGCCGCGCCGCCGTAGCCGTCGGGAAGACATTGGGGTCGGCAACAGTAGCCTTGCTCCAGGGTATACTCATCCTGCTATTTGCCCCCCTGATTGGTGTTTCCCTCTCTGTGTGGCAGGTGCTGGCACTGCTGCCACTGATGTTTCTGCTCGCTGCCTCACTGGGTTCTCTGGGTGTCGTACTGGCCACACGTATCAGGTCAATGGAGGCGTTTCAAGCAACGATGCAAATGTTGATGTTTCCCATGGTGTTCCTGTCAGGAGCTTTCTTCCCACTACAAGGATTACCCGCATGGATGGATGTCCTGGTAAAAATTAATCCGGCTACCTATGGTATTGCCCCCATCCGCCAGATAATACTGGGAGCCGCACCAGACTCTTCTTATAGCCTCAATCTGTTCGGGCAGACCCTATCAATCTGGAATGAGATTATGATACTGGCCGTATTTGGGGCAGCTATGGTCCTGCTGGCCATATGGTCTTTCAGCCATCAGGAATAACTGGATTGTTTATTAACCTCACCCCCCTAATCCCCCTCTTCTTAAAAGGAGAGGGGAGTGACTGGTGAGAGCGACTTCGCCCTCCAGACTACCATTGACCAAACGACCTATTAACTTAACATAACGCTAAAAACAAATCAAAGCTAACTAGCTTCGAATTGTTTCCCTAATTTTTAATAATATCGTTATACTCCCCCCCCCTCTTTCATCCTCACCCCCTTTA
>DAOUZD010000019.1 GCA_030665795.1 Dehalococcoides sp. | reverse complement strand
GAGGTAGCCATCCAATATGCCGCCAAAGGGATTCGGGCCAATGCCATATTACCCGGACTGATGAAAACCCCAAGGGTTGCCTACTACTATAAAGACGTCTGGGGCAGGGATGTTGAGGAAATGTGGCGACGGCGGGACGCTATGTCTCCCACCGGTAAGCAGGGTGATGCCTGGGATATAGCCCATGCTTCCTTATTCCTCGCCTCAGATGAGGCGAAGTACATAAATGGAACGACTTTGCTTGTTGATGGTGGCATCACGCAGACAATGAAACAGTGGTAAAAGGAGGAGCTTACGATGGCAATTACCAAGAAACCCTGTGACCTAACAATTACGGAAGCGGCGGCGGCAATTACGGCTGGAGAGTTAACGTCATTACAACTGGTGAACTCCTGCTTGGAAAGGATTGACGCACTGGAAGAAAAAATTAAAGCCTGGGCTTTACTTGACCGAGAGGGGGCTCTGGCGGCAGCACGCCGTCTTGATGAGGAATTGCGCCGCGGACAGCGACGTGGGCCCCTACACGGTATTCCTATGGGGATTAAGGATATTTTCTATACGGCGGGATTACGGACAGAAGCCGGCTCACCGTTCTGGTCAGGTTTTATCCCCTCTTATGATGCAGCCACTGTAGCACGTCTCAAAGAGGCGGGAGCCATTATCTTGGGTAAGACCCACACCACCGAGTTTGCCTACCGGGACCCACCCCCTACCTGCAATCCATGGAATACCGCCCACACTCCGGGAGGTTCCAGCAGTGGCTCGGGGGCTGGAGTCGCCGCCGGCATGTTTCTGGCGGCTCTTGGCAGCCAGACCGTAGGTTCAGTGCTGCGCCCAGCGGCCTATAACGGTATCGTCGGTTTCAAACCCCACCACGGCAGAATCAGTACCTATGGTGTGGTGCCAGTGAGCTGGACTCTGGACCACGTGGGCATCCTCGCCCGCACCGTAGCCGACGCGGCACTCGTTTTCCAAACCATCGCCGGCCATGACCCCAGGGACCACCATTCGCTTGATGCACCAGTCCCTGACTGCCTGGGTAATTTAGAGAGTCAAAAGGCACCTCGCTTGGGCTTGGTACGACAGTACTTCTTTGAGCACGCCGATGAGGAGATGCGTAGCCACACCGAAAAAGCGGTGGAGTGCCTGCGCCAGGCCGGTGCCAAAGTGGAGGAAATAGTGCCTCCCCCTAGCTTCGCCACTATCCCTGACACCGGTAACAGCATAATGGCAGTCGAGGCGGCAGCTTACCATCAAGAGATGTTTGCCAAGCACAAAGAACAGTACCGCCCGGGAATACGAAAGTTGATTGAAGACGGTTTGACCATTCAATCAACCGAGTACGCTAGCGCACTACAGACACGTCTTCAGCAATACGCCGATATAGAGCCAATACTACACCAGATAGATGCTCTGCTTACCCCAGGAACGACTGGGGCGGCGCCTCATGGCTTGGCCTTCACCGGAAGCGCGGCCATGCAAGCACCCTGGTCAATTATAGGAGTGCCGTCCATCAGCTTACCGACGGGCTTGAGCCAGGGCGGCCTTCCTCTGGCCATTCAATTGGCGGGACCTCCCAAAGCTGAAGACCGCCTGCTAGCGGTGGCACGATGGTGCGAAAAAGCTCTCAATGTACACCTCCGGCCACCTCTGGATTAGGACGGTGATTCCCTGAGGCATCATCAAGGAGCGGCTAGCATTTTGTCGGCAGCTTCTTTGGCTGACATGCCAACGGTAATGCCAAGCTTCTTAGCCGTGGCATTGGCTACGGAAATTTTACCCTGCTCGTAGGTACTGGTCCCGGAACCAATTTTAGCCGACATACATGATACCGCGGCGGCGGGAATGCCATGTTCTTCGAGGAGTTTCAAACCAGCAATACCGGCATCGTTTTTCCCCAATCCGGCATCATTGCCAATCATGCCGCGAACCCGACTATGAAGTGCCATCTCACCAACATTCAGGCCACAATGAGAGCCGTCAACAAAGACATCATTTTTGCTGCTCTCATCCATGGCGGCGGCTGAATCGGCAAGGACAATACGGCGTTCTCCAGATTGTTTCACTATTTTTTGCTCTTCTTTAGCCAATGTTTTATCCCCTTTTCTTGACAATTTTCCCGGGATTTTATGACATGCCTTCAAACATCTTATCGGCCGCTTCTTTGGCCGACATGCCAACGGTAACGCCAAGTTTTTTGGCCACTTCATTCACTACCGAGACTACACCATCTTCGTAAGTAGACGCCCCAACGCCAATTTCCGCCGACATGGCGGCTACGGCGGCAGCGGGAATGCCATGTTCTTCGAGGCGTTTCAAACTGGCAACGCCGGCGTTCTCCAAACCGCTGCCGGCATCATTACCAATCATCCCCCGGGCCCCGGCTTTAAGCATGTAATCGGCAACATTCAGACCGCAATGAGAACCGTCAACCACCACATCATTTTTGTTGTTCTCATCCATTGATGTTGCTGAGTTAGCAATGATAATCCGGTGTTCTCCAGACTGCCTCACTATTTTGTGGACTTCCTTAGTCAATACTTTCACCCCCTTTCCAATAGTTTTGCTCCGCCAATGATAATAGGCTAATTACCCTTGTGTGTCAATGTGGCCCGGAGCGCGGCCGGCTCCCTTTGTCTTACCGATGGTAAGCCCGATGTTAACAAGATTAAGCCCATTATTTTCAATCTTGAGTCAGCGGAATACATTGCGTTTGGAGAGGTCATTGCTAAAGCGTTTAGTATTGGCCAAGAGCTGAAAGCAAGAGAATAAAGACTGGTTTTTACTTTTGGGATACTGGCTAGCTTGTTTTCCTTCCTCGTTGTCCACTCTTTTCTTCCTTTCTCCGCTTCGCCTCCTCCTTCTTCACCGAGGTGTAAGTCTCCCAGTCCACGCCGATGGCGATAGGTACGATGATGCCACCATCAACGGCAAGATTGATGCCGGTAATCATGCGGGCCCGACTGGAGGCGAGGAAAACCGCCGCATCGGCAATATCTTCAGGTGTGGGCATGTCTCGCAAAGGATACCACCTCTTCATTTCCTCGAGACGCTCCGGTGTGGTGCCGCGCTTCAGCATCGGGGTGATAACATTACCCGGAGAGACGCCATTGACCGTAATCTGGTACGGGCCGAGTTCATAAGAAAGCTGGTGGGTGAGTCCCCAGATGCCGGCTTTGGAAGAGGTGTAGTGCACACCGCCAAGCATCGTCATCCTCTCCCCGGAGTAAGAGATGATATTGATAATTCTGCCCCCACCCCGCTGCTTCATTGTGGGAATCACCGCCTTGCTGCAATTGAAGGCCCCGTCCAGGTTTATCGAGAGCACCCGGTCCCACTCTGCCTTCTCCATATCTTCAATCAAGAGGCAACTGGTAGCCCCGGCATTGTTGACCAGAATGTCAATGCCTCCCCACTCCTCAACTACCCGAGCGACCATTTTGCTGACTTCAGCTTCATCGGCCACGTTAGCCCGAACCGCCAGCGAGCGGCCGCCCATAGCGGCTATCTCACTAGCAGCGTCCTCGGCGTTTTTCAGGTTAACATCGTTTACAGCGACGTCCACCCTTTCCCTAGCCAAGCCCAGGGCAACCGCCTTTCCAATCCCGCTGCCCGCCCCGGTGACCAGAGCGACTTTGCCTTTCAAATCCATTTCCATCGGTAATTACCTCCTTTAATCAGTCTATACTTTCTGGTTCAAATCTAATCCCCACCACCAAGAAATTTAAAGAGACAGGAAAGTTACCATCGGGTTAGTCCTGTCTTTCCCGTTCTAGCGGATAATTCTGATGACCAGTAGCAGAAACGGAGGAACTAGTAATGCCGAAAACAGAATTACAGGAAGGCTCGCCCCGGCAACCTGTGCTATCAAGGCAATCACACTAGCGGCAATTGTGTAGAACACCAAATCCTTGAGCATCTTACTCAGAATTTCCCGTTTTCAACTACTGTGGCTATATTAAACCCCGGCTGTCTGCCTGTCAAAGCTTCTGACCAGCTAAGAGCCGACTCGCGCAATCAGTCAGGCACTCTTTGGTTTGAATCCAACCCTTGCTACCAGGATCACAATAGCAGCAATCAGGCTTCCTTTTAAAGTGAGGTATCTTTACCCTCCCATCTTCCCTCTTTGAGCCATTGCTTGCGGGAGGAGTAAAAAGTGTCCCACCTCACCTGGCCCACTGGCAGGGTCATACCGCCGTCAACGGTCAGGCTGGTACCGGTAACCATTCTGGCCCGGTCAGAAGCCAGAAACACCACCGCATCCGCCTGGTCCTCCGGCAGGATAAAGTCCTGCAGGGCCGTTGCCTTGCGCATCTCTTCCTTAACCTCAGGCGTCATTCGGCTCTTGACCACCTCGGTAAGCGTGGAGCCGGGGCAGACGGCATTAACGTTTATGTGGTAAGATCCCAACTCGAAAGCGGCGTGCCGGGTAAAGCCTAAAACAGCCGCTTTGGCTGCACTGTAGGCTATTCCGCCGTACATGGTCATCCGCAGCCCAGCAATGGAGGCCATATTCACTATTTTACCTCCTCCCCCCTTTTTCATGACCTCCGCCACCGCTTTGGTGCAAATGAAGAGCCCCTTTAAATTAATGTCCATCGCCCAGTCCCATTCGGATACCGGCAAATCCTCAAGCAGAATAGCGTGGTCACCGCCGACGTTGTTAACCAAGATATCAATCCCTCCCCACTCAGCGACAATGCGTCCAACCATCACTTTGACTTCCGTCTCTTTTAGCACGTTGGCACTAAAAACCATCGCCTTTCGTCCTAGCTCTTCCACCTCTTTGGCCGTTTGCTCAGCATTGTACAGGTCAGCTACTGCGACATCAACGCCCTCTCTGGCCAGGGCTAAACAAGTCGCTTTGCCCAGGCCACGGCCACCTCCCGTTACCAGTGCTCTTTTACCTTCCAAACCAGAATACATTGAACCAGCCATAGTTAACCTCCTTTGCTTTTATTCGGTAGTTTTATGTCAATCCGTAAAACTGCGGTCTCGTTCTCACTTCCAGGATGAAATCAGCCACTACCTTTTCATAATCGGTATACAATGGCTGCCAGCCCCATTCCTCACGAGCCCGGCAGTCATCGATGATACTTACCCCCCGACTCCGATAATACTCCATAACCAGCGGGTCTGGTTTATAGGTAATCTTAGCGTCGGGGATGATTTTCTTGATTGCCATTTCCAGTTCCTTGGCGGTTGGGGTTGGCGCTACTCCCGAGAGATTATAGCATACCGTTTTGATTTGCTCCTGAGGGGCATCATAAAGCATCATCGTAGCCCGGATAGCATCTTTATAATAGATGATTGGCGCGGCAATGTCTTCGGTGACAAAGCATTCAAATGGTTTACCGAGAGCCGAATACTCAATCATCCAGAGGATAAACATCGGTAAGGTACGGACCTTAACCCCGGGAAGGACGACGGGACAATAACGGAGACAACGAAAGTCGAGGCCGAACTTCCGCCGGTAAAACCGGCCCAGAAGCTCGCAATATAGCTTGCCGGCACCATACATCGTTATCGGTCGCTGCAGCGTCTCATCGGTGATAACTTCACCAGTTTCCAGTCCGTAAGTAGCATCAGTGCTAGCAAAGACCATACGTTTTACTCCGAAGAGTCGGGCTGCTTCCAAGACATGCATTGTCCCTACCACATTGGTTTGGAAAGTCGCCCAGGGATTCGCTTCCGATGGCAGGCTTAACATTGACCCGTGGTGAAATATGCCAGCCACGTTATTTTCCTTGACCACATTCAATACCTCGGGCCAAACCTTGAGGTCGCCCTGAACAACCTTTACTTTATCCTTGATATCTGCCACCCGTTCCGTTCGCGGCGCGATGTCAAACAGCACCACATCTTCACCTTTCTTCACCAATTCGTGCGCCAGACCAACACCAATACCACCGGTGCCGCCAGTAATCAGTACGGACATATACTTTCCTCCTAATTGATTCATTTCAATGTTTCCGCTGTATATTATAACAATTCAAGCTTATATTACACTTCCGCCCAACAAGACTCAGGACTATTGACATTACGGAAAAAAATAGTTTATCGTTCTACGCAGATAACAAAAAGGAGGAATGATGAAGAAACTCGGGTTTATTGGCTTAGGCAATATGGGCAAATCAATGGCACTTAACCTGGTTAAAGCTGGCTATCCGCTTACTGTCAATGATATAAAACCTGAGCCGGTTAAGGAGCTGGTAGCCGCGGGGGCTACGGCGGCTAATTCCCCCCGGGAAGTGGCCGAAAAATCAGAGGTCGTCATCAGCATAGTGACCTCATCCCCCCAGGTGGAGCAGGTAATGTTTGGTCCCGGTGGCGTTCTGGCCGGTTTAAAGAGCGGCGCCATCATTATCGATATGAGTACTATCGACCCTGTGGTTACACGGAAGGTGGCGGCGGCGGCCGCTGAAAAAGGAATCGAAATGCTGGATGCGCCGGTAAGCGGCGCTCCCCTAAAGGCAGCCGACGGCACTCTTTCCATTATGGTGGGGGGCAAAAAGGAAATTTTCGAGCAATGCCAGGACATTCTACAGGTGATGGGGGAGAAAATCTTTCACGTTGGTGAGGTGGGGATGGGGGAGGTGGTCAAGCTGTCCAATAACCTCATCGCTGGGGTGTGCGGAATCGGCGTTTGTGAGGGCTTTCTCTTTGGCACCAAACTTGGGGCTGACCCCAAGACGCTTTTTGAGGTTATTAGCACCAGTGCCGGAAATTGCTGGTTCCTGCAGACCAGAGTCCCATATCCAGATGTGATACCGGAAAGTCCGGCCAACAAGGACTTCGCCCCGGGCTTTACCACTGACCTGATGGCGAAAGACCTCGGCCTTATCCTGTCGGCTGCAGAGACCACCAAGATTCCTTTATTAGCCTGCAGTCTGGCTCACCAACTGGTGGAGGCAGCCAGAGCCAGTGGTCTGGGCCAAAAGGACTGGTCAGTGGTCAGCAAAGTCATCCAACAATTAGCCGGAGATGAAGCCTGACACCGCTTCTTGACACCTTAGACTAGTTTCAAGACCAATAGGTGCCGCTACTGGTCTTATTTCTTCTTGATTACTTCTTTCACCGCTTTGGCAATATCATTAGCGGTTAGTTCGTAGGCTACTTTTAGCTCGTCTATCATTCCTGACTGGCCAAAGCAATCCTTGATGCCGACTCGCTTTACCGGAACTGAGTAATTCTCGACAACCACTTCAGCCACTGCGCCTCCCAACCCGCCAATAATGCTGCTGTCTTCCACGGTAACAATGGCGCCGGTCTCTTTGGCGGCACTGATGATAGCCTTTTCGTCGATTGGTTTGATGGTGTGCATGTCAAGCAAACGCACCTTGATGCCTTCCCTGGCCAAAATATCAGTCGCCTCAAGAGAGTCGGCGAGCATCACTCCGGTGGCAATGATGGTGGCATCCTCGCCATCCACCACCGTTACCGCTTTGCCCAATTCAAACGGGTATTCCTCCTTATATATGGTAGGCACCGGGGGGTTTGATAGTCTGATGGCGACTGGCCCGACATATTCGGCCACCGCCCTGGTTACTTTCCTCGTTTCCACGGGGTCGGCCGGAGAGACGAGAACGAGATTGGGTATTACCCGAAGTGCTGCTATATCCTCAATGCATTGATGGGAGCCACCCATAAAGGGCACCAGTATACCGGAGGTGGCACAGAGGACTATTTTCACATTTAACTTATCAAAGGCTATATTTTGTCTTATCTGGTTATAAGCCCGACCAACAGTGAATATGGTGTGGCAGTGGGTAAATGGCATCTTGCCCCCCCCAGCCAGACCGGCGGCGGCTGTTATCACATTTGCCTCGGCAATTCCAAAATCATAGATTCGGTCGGGGTAATCCCTTTGGAAAAGTTCAGCTACCGAACCTCTGGCAAAATCCCCGTAGACAATGACTATGCTGCTGTTTTTCTTTGCCAGCTCCACCATGGCCTCATTGTAGGCTTCATACACCGTTTTCATTTCGCCCAGTGGCTCTCTCACATAGTTACGTTTCATTTTTTACTCCCTTTTTGGACTATTCACTCCAGCGATATGTTGTCCTTTATTTAAGTGCCTCCATTGCCTCGGCATACATATCATCGGTGAGCTTAGTATAGTGTAAGTTTTTGTGCTCGAAAGAAGGTACTCCCTTACATTTAACGGTATGGGCAATGATGACTTGAGGTTTATCCCAAATTCTGTCACCTCTTTCCAAGGCACTGAGAATCTCGGTAAAATTATGGCCATCTATCTCGGTTACATCCCAACCGAAGGCCCGCCACTTTTCGCCCAGTGGTTCTAACTTCATCCGAACTGACACTTCACCAGTGGATTGAAACTCGTTATGGTCGACAAACGCAGTTAGATTGTCAATCTGGTAATGAGCCGCGGCCATGGCTGCCTCCCAAACCTGTCCCTCATCACATTCCCCATCGCCGATGATACAGAAGACACGGTAACGCGGAGTCTGCCTGCCTGATTGGTCTTTGGCAGCATCTATTCTGGCCGCCAAAGCCTCCCCAACGGCAAATGATAAACCCTGCCCCAGCGACCCCCCAGAATACTCAATCCCGGGTACGCCCCGCTCGGTATGGGCCTGCAATAACGCACCAAGCTTACCGTAGGACGAGAATTCCTCCCTGGGGAAGTACCCCGCTTCACCTAAGGCGGCGTATACCGTCTCACAGCAGTGAGCTTTGGATACAATCAGCCGGTCTCTGTCTTCCCATTGCGGATTTTTGGGGTCATGTTTCATGTGGTGAAACATGAGTGCCGTAACAATATCTGCCTCTGAAAGCGACCCCCCAACCCAACCAAGTCCAGCCTCTTTTATCATCTCAATGGAATCTCGCCGCAGAAGCCTTGCCTTCCCCTCCAGCTCTTTGATTAGTTTTTCATCATAGGCCATATCGTCAATACCTCCTTTGGCATGCTAGTTATATATTATACAGTCTTTCTTCCCGATGCAACTTTTTCGTTCGGTATATTGACAGCCAGCCAGCGAGAGGTTATCATAACCGCAGTCATTTATATAGTCAGTGCGGACGACCTGAGGATTCGTATCTGGCTTTGGAGGCACAAAGCTCTAATGCTGAGGGCAAAAGCCTTGACAAACGTGGGGGAAACCGATATAGTAGGACATTACGGCTGAATTTCCCTTCACGGGGAGATAAGCCCGGCGAAATGTCAGCCTTTGATATGTGACCCAAAATTAAGGCTGAATACCGCAAAATAGCCAATGAAGGAGGTGATAGTGTTCGATAGAAAAAATTGTTACCCGGCTTGACGTTAATATTTTTAGAAGGAGAAAAAATTGAGTAAAAGATTGTTATTTTCTTTGGTGATGGTAATGGTATTGGTAAGTGGTTTGGTGGCGGCTTGCGCAGCCCCAGCCCCAGCTCCAGCACCAGCCCCAGCTCCAGCTCCAGCTCCAGCTCCAGCGCCAGCTCCGGCTCCAGCGCCAGCTCCGGCTCCAGCGCCAGCTCCGGCTCCAGCGCCAGCTCCGGCTCCTGCCGCACCCGCCGAGGTAATTCA
>DAOUZD010000196.1 GCA_030665795.1 Dehalococcoides sp. | reverse complement strand
CTTCATGCCGCCGAGTTCCGACACTCTCATGGCGGTATCAAGCAGGATGATGACCATGACGTAGTCCCGAAAGCCCTCGCGCGTTGCGGTATCGATGGTCGCTAGGAGGGAGTGCAATTGGCTGTCGGAAAAAGTAGCGACCACCTTCTCTGGTGTCTTCGGTATCCTGATCCGGGCAAATGGGTTGTCGCCGATGATACCCTCCTCCACCAGCTAGGACCAGAAAGCCCGAACCGACCTCAGGTAGCAGCTAACGGTGTGCGGTGAGAGGCCTCTTGTCTGGGGCCGGGCATAGGGGTGATCGTTGAAACACCGGCGGTGCTTCAGGTGCAGTACGAAGCCCCTTATCTCGGCCGGGCCGATTTCGACGACCGAGGTGGAACGTCCTTCCGAAGTCAGGAAGCGCTCGAAAAGACGGACACTTGAGGTCACCGTTTCGATGGTCTTGGGCGTCTTTCCATCGGCGGTGGCACAGAGCCGGTAGCCGGCGGTCAGCCCGGACAGTTCCAGGGCGCTTTTTGGAAAAGCAGGGACTCTACTTTGACAGGCTGGAAAATTTGGGGTAAAATAGGCACGAAATGGCGGGAGTAACTCAGCTGGCAGAGTCCCTGCCTTCCAAGCAGGTTGTCGCGGGTTCGAGTCCCGTCTCCCGCTCCATAATAATTGGTTTTGCTTAACTTTTTCCTTTGCTCCATTCTTCTTCTTAGTTCTCTTTTTCTTCTGCAATCTAAAAAGGAAGCCTATTATGGTGATGCATCTGGTACTAACCATTTTCAAGTCCAGAGAGCGGGGCAGATTGGCTTCAGACTATATTCAGAGTCGCCGTATTTAACCTTGGTGCTGATTTAGGCATAATTTTGACCGGACTGTGGAGTAACGATGCGATTTATGACCTGGTCTCTATCCTCTATGTTAGTATCATTGCCGATGACACAGCCCTTAAGAACAGCACCCACCCCAATATTGACACCTCGCCATAATACCGCCTCCTCCAGACTGGCATCATCTCTGATATAACAATCTGGCCCAATGATTACCGGTCCCTTAATATGCACTCTTTGACCTATCCGGCACCCGCCGGCGATTATTACCGGCCCGGTTATTTTAGCTGAGGGGTGGATAGTAGCATCTCGGTCACTACATACCTCGTCCTTGCTCAAGCTATTAGTCAGCGTGCTTTTTGCTCTCGACAACAAAAGGTCGCAGTTCAGGCACAGATATTTCTCGGGTGTTCCCATATCTAGCCAGTTACCACTAAATTGATAGCCATAAACAGGTTCACCTAGCTCAAGAAGGAGTGGAAAGAGCCCTTTCTCGAACATATAGTGACTACCTACCGGCACATACTCCAGAACTTCTGGCTCAAGTATATAAATGCCAGCATTTATCCAGTTAGTGGTAACTTGGTCTGGACTCGGTTTTTCTATGAAGCGCTGTATCCTGCCACCACTATTCGTATCAACCACTCCAAAGGCACAGGGATTATCCACCCGGGTCAAGGCTATGGTCGTCTTGGCTCCGTTACGCCGATGAAAGGCAAGCATACTAGCAATATCAAGATCAGTGAAGATATCCCCGTTGAGAACAACAAAAGTGCCTTCTAAGTATTGCTCGGCATTTTTTACAGCCCCGGCAGTTCCCAGTGGACAGCTCTCTAAAGCGTAAATTAGTTGTACTCCAAGCTTACTACCATCTCCAAAGTAATCCTGAATGACTTCAGGGAGATAACTTAGTGCCAGAATGATGTTCTCAATTCCGTATTTCTTGAGGTAAGCGATGGTGTGCTCTAAGAAAGGCCGATTCAACACTGGTAACATGGGCTTGGGTAGGGCATAGGTTAGCGGATACAGCCGTGTGCCCTCACCACCAACCAGAATAATTGCTTTCAAGGGGGATTCTGACTTAGTCATCTTAGTTCAATCCGGTTCAATTCTTATTCCTAGATTACTATGAGATAAGCCCGCAGTCAAGAATGACTCTATAATTAGTGTTACTTAGCCCTTGACAATTGACAACATAAGTGTTATCTTAATAATGAGCATATGTTCATAATGCAATGATGAAGATTATTGAAAAGATGAAGGAAGTTCTATAAGGAGGTGAAATATGCCTAATGGATTTGGTGGAGGTAGAGGTATTGGATTTGGTTTTAGAGGGGGTATGGGCTTCGGTTTCCTCGGCAGCCCTCCACCCTGGCCTTACGTAGGTCTGGGCAGAGGAGGACTGCCGAGGTGCGGCTATTTTCTTAGTGGTGCCGCCGGTACCCCAGCGGCATGGCCCTATCAGCAGTTCCCCTATCCTGCAGACCCAGGGTTTACTGCCGGGCAGGCTGCGTACCCCTTCCCTGCAGCCATGCCGCCCGCTCCTGGGACTATGCCTTTCGCCCCACAGGTAACTCCGGAACAAGAGCTTGATTTCCTGAAGAACCAAGCTGAGGAGATAAAGGGGCAACTGGAGCAGATTGATACCAGGATGCGCGACCTAGAGAGTGAAAAGTAAGAGACAATTATATAGTGCTAA
>DAOUZD010000189.1 GCA_030665795.1 Dehalococcoides sp. | reverse complement strand
ATGGAACAGCTTGAGGAAATACTATCGGTCGAGGGAGTTGACATGGTGCAGTTCGGTCCCTGCGACTATTCCGTCAGCATCGGTAAGCCGGGGCAGATGAAAAGCCCCGAAATGCAGCGGAAGGAACGAGACATGATAGAGTTAGCGCTAAAGAAGGGTGTCATCCCCAGAGTGGAAATAAATAGTTATGAACAAGCCAAAGAATTCATTGACATGGGAGTCCGTCATTTCTGCATCGGTTGGGACTTGCTCACCCTATATCAGTGGTGCCAGCAGCATGGAGAGGGAATACGAAAACTACTGGCTAACGTATAATTTAACCCGATAGCCTGGTTGTGTTGACAATTAATATTTGATTGTGGTAGACTTAGACTTTGGTATTCAGCCATAGTTGATAGGTTGGAATAAGTTGTTCCAGCTATCACTACCCTTTTTTGGATGAGCCAAGGCTCATCCATTAAAATTGTGGGGCAGGAGGCGATAAGTTGCCAACAATTAATCAACTCATACGTAAAGGGCGCAAGAGGGTCACCAAGAAGACCAAATCGCCGGCGTTGCGCTTTACCTACAATGCCTTGAAGAACAGGATGGTGGAGGGAAAGGGCTCGCCGCAAAAGAGAGGGGTTTGTACCCAAGTGAGGACGACCACTCCGAAAAAGCCCAATTCGGCGTTACGCAAAATCGCCAGAGTGCGGCTGACTAACGGGATGGAAGTAACCGCTTATATCCCTGGTGAGGGGCATGAGCTACAGGAACACTCGGTAGTGCTGATTCGCGGGGGACGGGTAAAAGATTTACCTGGCGTCCGCTACCATATTGTCCGAGGAGCACTGGATACCACTGGTGTCGTTAACCGCCGTCAAGGCCGCAGTAAGTATGGAAGTAAGTTAGCCAAGGAAAAGGCGGAGATAGCCTAAATACAGGAGCCCAAAATGCCGAGAAGAGCTCAAGCGATAAAAAGAGAAATATTCCCTGATGCCAAGTATCACAATGCAACCGTGGCCAAGTTAATCAATAAAGTAATGAAGTGCGGTAAAAAGGGGACAGCGGAGAGAATGGTCTACGACGCCATGAACTTACTGGAACAGCGAGCCTCAAAAGACCCGGTTACCGCTTTAGAACAGGCAATAAAGAATGCTACCCCTCTGCTTGAGGTCAAGCCTCGCCGTGTCGGCGGCGCTACCTATCAGGTGCCGGTGGAAGTCCGGCCCGGCCGCGGCCTCTTCCTGGCTTTAAACTGGCTATTGAAATCAACCCGAGCCAGGAAAGGTAAATCGATGACCGAGAGACTGGCAGCGGAACTCTTTGACGCCTTGCGGGGAGAAGGAACCACCATTAAAAAGCGTGAGGACACCCATAAAATGGCTGAGGCCAATCGGGCCTTTGCCCACTATCGATGGTGAGAGGTTATCTATTATTAGTGCTAATGTTACTCTAAAAAGCCCAATATCAATAAAGGCCAGAACTATGCCTAGAAGTTTCCCTTTAGACAAAATCCGAAATATAGGTATTATTGCCCATATCGACGCCGGTAAAACCACCGTCACGGAAAGGATACTCTATTATACCGGCCGTACCTATAAGATTGGTGAGGTAGATACCGGTACCGCCGTGATGGACTGGATGGAGCAGGAACGAGAACGCGGCATTACCATCACTTCCGCGGCTACCACCTGTTACTGGCAGGACCACCGCATCAATATCATTGATACGCCAGGGCACGTGGACTTTACCGCTGAAGTAGAACGCAGCCTCAGGGTACTGGACGGAGGGGTAGTGGTTTTTGATGGCGTGGCCGGAGTTGAGGCACAATCAGAAACAGTATGGCGGCAGGCCAACCGATATCTTGTGCCCAGAATCTGCTTCATCAACAAAATGGACCGAGTCGGGGCTAATTTTAACCGAACCTTATCGATGATTGAACAGCGCTTGAAAGCCAAACCATTGCCAGTACAACTTCCCTTAGGCATCAGCGAATCATACCGAGGAATTATTGACCTCGTGGAGAACAAGGCCTGGTACTTTGACGGGGAACCGGATTCAGAACCGCAGGAGGTAGCTATTCCAGAGTCAGAACAGGCAATATGTGCCGAATTGCACCAGTCACTAATTGAAAAATTGGCGGAGAATGATGACCGGATTTTGGAAGCTTACCTTGAGGGTAGTAAGATTACTCCCGCGGAGCTAAGACAAGCTCTGAGGCGGGTAACTTTAGCCAATAAGGGGGTGCCCATTCTCTGCGGCAGTGCCCTGAGGAATAAAGGCATTCAGCCGCTTCTTGATGCGATTGTCAGCTATCTTCCCTCCCCACTAGATATGCCACCGGTACGAGCTACCGATACCAGACTGGGAACCGAAGTCACCCGTCCTGCCGAAGATGAAGCCCCCTTTTCCGCATTAGCCTTTAAAGTGGTTTCTGACCCATTTGTCGGCAGACTGGTCTATTTTAGAGTATATTCCGGCAGGGTGGCCGTAGGCGGGCAGGTATTCAATGCCTCTCGAGGCAAACGGGAGCGCATCGGACGGCTGCTGCTCATGCACGCCAATCGCCGCGAGGAAGTAGGCGAAGCCGATACCGGAACCATTGTCGCCACCTTAGGTCTTAAAA
>DAOUZD010000052.1 GCA_030665795.1 Dehalococcoides sp. | reverse complement strand
AAAAAATAAGGTGAAAAAAGCGGTAAAAATATTTGATATGATAGAAACAATTGATTCTTTTGAATTAGCCAGAGAGATTGATAAAAGATGTGCTCAAATCGGCAAAATAATGCCAGTATTGATTGAGGTAAACATTGGCCGAGAAGAACAAAAATCAGGCATACTGCCAGAGAATACGGAACAACTAGCTAAAGATATTTCCGCTTTGCCAAACATCAGAGTAATGGGACTGATGACGATGGGACCTCTTTCCGGAGACCCGGAAGATTCGAGGCCCTATTTCGTGGCCATGAAAAAACTATTTGAGAAAATGAAAAAACTTGATTTACCCGATACCGAGATGAAATATCTCTCCATGGGGATGACGAATTCTTATCAAATCGCGCCAGAGGAAGGTGCAAACATGGTGAGAATCGGTACCAAGATTTTTGGTGAAAGGACTTAGAAAATTTAACGCGGAAGCTTGTCTTTTGGGCTTAATCATGCTATACTTCACTGGAACGATAGTTAACCAGACAAGTGGGTTTCATCCCACTTTTTTAATTATGAAATATGGGGGAGTTTTAATTTGAAATGAAGAGCGACTTTCTGCTGGCCATTACGCAGCTCTCGGCGGAGAAGAACCTGCCCAAGGAAGTGGTTCTCTCGGCAGTAGAGGCAGCGCTGGTATCAGCCTACAGGAAGGATAATTTTGCCCCTAACCAGAATATTTCGGTTAAGATTAATCCTAATAATGGCCGGGTTGAAGTATGGGCGGAGAAGACTATAGTTGAGCGGCCATCCGACAGTCGCCTTGAAATATCGCCAGATGAGGCACGCAAATTCAAACCAGACGCCCAGATTGACGACATCATCATAGTCGAAGCGACGCCACATGATGCCGGACGCATTGCGGCGCAAACGGCCAAACAGGTTATCTTGCAGCGCCTCCATGAAGCCGAGCATAGCGCCATAGTTGAGGAATACACAGATAAGGAAGAGGAAGTCATCACCGGGTTGGTGCAGCGTATTGAGCCCGGGCAGGTCTGTATTGACCTGGGCAGAACTGAGGCAATATTACCGGCGTCAGAGCAGATGCGCAACGAAAGATACCGGGTAGGTCAGCGGCTTAGAGTCTGCATTTTGCAGGTGGTGCGGACCAATAGAGGACCTCGGGTAGTGGTATCGCGTTCCCATCCCGATTTACTCCGCCGACTTCTCGAATTGGAAGTTCCCGAGGTTTACAACGGGACCGTGGAAATAAAATCAACTGCCCGTGAAGCCGGCTATCGGAGCAAGGTAGCAGTCGCCGCACGCCAGGAAGGTATTGACCCGGTTGGCTGCTGTGTTGGACTGCGCGGCATCAGAATACAGAATATCGTCAATGAGCTAAATGGGGAAAAGATAGACGTCATTATGTGGAATCCAGATACCGCTACCTTTATTACTAATGCGCTTAGCCCAGCCCAGATATTAAGTGTTGACCTAAACGAGGAAGAGACGATAGCGACGGTTGTCGTCCCGGATAAACAACTCTCCCTAGCCATTGGTAAGGAAGGACAGAATGCCAGGCTTGCCGCCAAACTGACCGGGTGGCGAATTGACATTAAGAGTGCCTCAGTCGCTGAGGCGGAGAAGGCGGAAGCGAAGCCGTTAGCTGAGGCAGAAGCAAAAGAAGAAGCGGCCGTAGTTGAGGAGGAGCCCCTGGCAGAAATGCCAGCTATTCTCGAACCAGCTCCCGCGCCGGCAGAGGTGCCTGAGGAGGAAGCCGCCGAACCTGCCGAACCATTACCGACTGCGGAAGAAGTATTTGCTCAACCGCCAGTTTTCTTTGAACCCAAATCAACTGAAGACAAACCTCAGCTTCGATTTGCGGAAGACATTCTAGTTCCTAAACCAGCCAAGACAGGAGATAAATCAAAGAAGAAGAGGAAGAAGGTAACCTATGGCAAGGAAAGTGCCGAGGATGGCATCAGGCTTAAGAAACGGCGCCGAGGCTCGGAATTCATTGACGAGGGTGAAGAGCAGTAGCTCCCACTCCGTTCCTATCAAACATATACCCCGGCGGACCTGCCTAGCTTGCCGTCAGATAAAGGCCAAGCATGAATTAATTCGCTTAGTGCATACTCTTGATGGTAACATAGAGATTGATACCAGCGGCAAGAAAGCAGGACGCGGCGCCTATCTATGCCCGGCGAGGGAGTGCTGGGAGGCCGGGTTAAAAGGTAATCGGCTAGAACATACCTTACGAAGCCATCTTACTCAGGACAATCGAAAACAGCTTATCAAAGATGCCAAAGAGCTATTAAGAGGAGTTAATTAGTGCCCAAGGTAAGAAAACCAGTAAGAAAACCAGTAAGAAAACCGGTAAGTAAACGGGTAAGTAAACCGGTAAGTAAACCGGATGATGTAGCAGAACCCGTGATTGAGGAGGTCAGTGACCAGCCGGCAACCGCCAAGGCACCCCCGATTGAGCTGCCTCATTCCTCAAGCGTGAGACAATTGGCTGACCTTCTGCAGGTTGGTGCCATTGAAATCATCAAACAGCTGATGAGACAAGGCGTTATGGCTAATATTAACCAGGTCATTGACTATGAAACCGCGGCCGCGGTAGCCACCAACTATGGTTATGAAGCACGCCAGCAACCCCGGTCGTCACAAAGGGCAGCCGGCGTCATCAGTGAGATTAGGAAGCATCGGCAGCTACAAGCTGAGGAAGGTGGTAATCTGCAGATACGGCCCCCGGTAGTGACCATCATGGGGCATGTCAACCACGGTAAGACCAGATTACTTGATGCCATCCGGCAAGCCAATGTCATGGATACCGAAGCTGGAGGTATTACCCAACATATTGGTGCTTATCAAGTAATGGTTAATGAGCAGAAGATAACTTTCTTAGATACCCCGGGTCATGAAGCTTTCACGGCAATGCGAGCTCATGGTGCCCAGATAACTGACATCACCATTCTGGTGGTGGCGGCTGATGACGGGGTGATGCCCCAAACCCTAGAAGCTATTAACCACGCTCGGGCGGCCGGAGTGCCTATCATGGTGGCGATTAACAAGATTGATAAGTCCGATGCTAACCCGGAGCTGGTAAAGCAACAGCTAGCTGATGCCGGTTTGCTTATTGAGGAATGGGGAGGCGATACCGTCTGTGTTCCAATATCGGCTAAAGAGAAGATAGGTATCACCGAGCTACTGGAAAATCTACTGGTAGTGGCCGAAGTGGAGGAGCTAAGAGCCAACCCATCGGGACCGGCCACCGGGGTAGTTATCGAAGCGGAAATGGATAAGTCCAAGGGCCCATTAGCCACGGTACTGGTTAATAACGGAACCTTAAAGCTTGGTGACACCGTAGTTGTTGGTACCACCTGGGGCAGGGTCAGAGCCATGTTTAATGATACTGGCAAGCAGGTGAAGAAAGTCGGGCCAGCCACGCCGGTTGAACTTCTCGGCTTAGGCAGCGTACCTCAAGTCGGGGATATGCTAACCGCGGTGAGCAATGAACACCAGGCACAGGCTTTAATCGAAAAACATAAGCTGGAGACAAAAGGGAAGGTTTCAGTGGCGCCGAAAACAGTAAGTCTTAATAATATCTACGACCAGATAAGCACCGGGCAAGTAAAAGGGCTTAATGTTATTCTCAAGACTGATGTTCAAGGTAGTATCGAACCAATCAGAAGCTCACTGGAACGTTTGGGAACCGAGGAGGTTCAGGTCAGAATCATCCATAGTGGTACCGGCAATATTACCGAGAGTGATGTTATGTTAGCGACGGCTTCTAAGGGACTTGCCATTGGTTTTAGTGTCAGCACCGAGGAAGGCGCCCGTCGGCTGGCTAATGCGGAAGGTATTGACATCCGTGACTATGATGTCATTTATAACTTAATCGATAATGTAGACAAGGCACTCAAAGGCTTGCTGGAGCCAACTTACGTTGAGGTTATTGAAGGACGGGCTGAAGTACGAGCCATTTTCCCGGCCGGTAAGGGAGTGCAAGTAGCCGGTGTCTATGTTACCGAAGGTAAGGTAAGCCGTAATGCCTCAGCAAGGGTGCGGCGGGGGGAAGAAATAGTGCACGAATCAACGGTCAGCAGCCTGAGGCGTTTTAAGGATGATGTGAGAGAAGTGGCCGCGGGTTACGAGTGCGGTATTGGCATTAAGGACTTCAACGAGTTTCAAGTTGGCGATATACTGGAATTCTTCAGGATGGAGAAAGCTACCTAGTCGGCAATAGTCAGTCTCCAGGAGCCAATTGTTATGACACATCGCATTGAGCGGGTAAATAATCTCATACGCCAGGAAATCAGTGAATTACTTCGGCGCCAAGTCAAAGACCCACGGCTTGGCACTTTTGTTGCCGTGACTGCGGTGGTTACCTCTCCTGACCTCAGACATGCCAAGGTATTTGTCAGTGGTATCAGCAGTAAAGAGGAAAAACAAGAGACATTGAACGCATTAAGTGGAGCTTCACGCTACTTCCGCAAGGAGCTAGCTAAGAATCTGAGGTTACGTCGCATTCCGGAGTTAAGTTTTCACTGGGATGATTCTATTGAGCGCGGCGACCACCTCATGCGACTGATTGACCAGATAAGCTCAACAGACCAATGAACACTGCGTCATTATGGTGACGCCCCTCTCTTACTTAAACTCCCCCCTTCCTTTATAAGAGAAAGAGGTTAGGAGAATAGGTTCTTAAACAACCTGCATTTAGGATTTTTTATAAGCTACCTGGCGTTGTGTTATACTAATTCAGAGCCAGCGCAGTTCAGGAGGATTAAAGCTCTAATTCCGGGAGGGTTAATTGAGCAAGCTGATAGACCGGTTAAATCAAGCGGCCAAAGTAGTACCTAAGCCGATGGGGTTCAAGACAGCATCACCAGCCGCAATGAAGACAAAATTGCTACTCATTGCCAGCCTGGCTCAGGCAAGTGATATTGGCCGCCCGGCTGATTATATTGCCGGTGCCGATGCGGTACTTATTACCAAACTGGGTTCAGAAGCCAAGACCCTTCCGAAAATAGCCCAATCACTGCCTGATATTCCCTGGGGTTTATGGCTGGGAGATATCGGCAGCCGAGGCATAAAACCGATGATAGATGCTGGCGGCGATTTCATCGTCTTTCCAGCCAGTACGGCACTAGCCATACCTGAGGATGATAAAGTAGGCAAGATTTTGCAAGTGGAGGCATCGCTCAGTGAAGGCTTGCTCAGAGCCGTTAATGAATTACCGGTAGATGCCGTGCTTGTTGCCGACGAACCGGGAGAGGAATCTTCGCTCACCTGGCATCACCTTATGCTCTTTCAGCGCTTTGCCGATTTGTTGACCAAACCTTTGTTAGTCTCCATACCATTACAGGTGACCGCCAACGAGCTTCAGGTTCTCTGGAAAACCGGGGTGGATGGTGTGGTCGTGGAAGCAGGCATTGGACAGCCGGCGGAGAGATTAAAAGAGCTGTGCCAGACAATTGCTCAATTAACCTTCCCACCACGTCCGCAGAAAAAAGTAGAGGCTTTGCTACCTCGCGTTACTGAGGAAACTGGCGCCGTAACTGAAGCTGAGGAAGAAGAGGAAGAAGAATAGTTTTATCGCTGAAGCGAGTCTAACGCGTTGAGCGTAATCACTGGCCGGATTGGGACAGCTGCCATGATTTACCTTCGGTGGTAATCGCCGGCGCCACTATCATCTCAACCTGGTGCATTTCGGGAATGGTAGAGGCCCCACAGACACCCATCGCCGTACGGACAGCCCCGACCAGATTCTGGCTACCATCAGTGACTGAAGTAGGACCGAAGAGGATTTGTTCCAGAGTGCCGTTGGTGCCAACCTTTATCCGTGTTCCCCTGGGCAGTGCCGGGTGGGGATGGGACATCCCCCAGTGATAACCCAACCCCGGCGCCTCTTTAGCCTGTGCCAAAATGGAGCCCAGCATCACGGCGTCGGCACCGGCCGCCAAGGC
>DAOUZD010000030.1 GCA_030665795.1 Dehalococcoides sp. | reverse complement strand
CAACCTGGCTTTGTTGATGGCTCGGGAAAGAAGCTCGATGCTCTAGTCGTAGGTTTTTCTGTCCACGGGGTAGGGAAGGCCGTCCTTACCGCCGTGGGCAAAACTATAGCGGGTGGGGTCGCGGTAGCTGTGGGCAACACCATAGACCAGTGGCGCCGGGTTCAGTGAAGTTAAGTCGGCCCAATTTGTGATTTCGGCGGGTGTTTGCCGTGAAGCTTTTCCCTTACCGCCAGCGACAAACAGGCCGAGGTCCCGTTCCATCCCTTTTAGCGCTTCTTTGAGCGCGCCGCAAAGCGTGGTGGTAACCCCGCTGCTGTGCCAGTCAAAGCCCAGGATACAGCCAAAAGCCTGAAACCAGTAAGGGTGTGATAACCGCCGCAGCATCTCTTCCGGGCCAAAGTCAGTGATGATGGCCAGCGTGATTTCGCGCGCCAGCTTCACCATGCGGCTGAATAGCCAGGGGGGTGCTTTACCATAGTGAAGGGGTAGATTGGCAATACCGGTTCTGGTGGGGATAGCCATGACTTCTATGCCTCCCGATTAGAGGCCACAGGTGCTGCAACTAGTCGTGCCGCAACTGGCGCAGGAGCTTCCGGTGCCGGCGACGCGGGCAGTTTCTCCGCTCTCGTTCCTGGAGAAGGAAGCACAGGTAGAGATGATTCGTTCGGCACTATTATGACAACGAGGACAGGAAGCCTTTTTATCGGCCTCATTGAACGGTCGTAATAACTCAAACTTTAAGTCACAATCGGAGCAAACATACTCATATATCGGCATTTGCTTTCTCCGGTAATCAGTTTAAGGCTTTTTAGCTAGTAAGTCAAACTTACCTTTTGACCGTATCGCTGACGAGTAGTATACTACCGGTAGCCTGGTGCGGTAACGGAGGTTCAAATGAACAGCGAGCCGTTGACGGAGAAGCTGGTTCTATGGATAAAAGACAAGGTGCTGGCTGCCGGGTGTAAGGGGGTGGTGATGGGCATGAGCGGTGGGCTTGATTCCTCGGTACTGGCAGTATTGTGTCAGCGGGCTTTTCCGCAAAATACGCTCGGGGTGATTATGCCCTGCCATAGTCAGCCGGAGGATAAAGCCCACGCCCGGGCAGTAGCCAGTAAGTTTTCCATTCCGACAGTTGAGGTAGTCCTGGATGATATTTTTTCCGCTTTGCTTCAGGCATTACCCGATTACAAGGTGGACGCTACGGCCAGCCATATAGCTCAAGCCAATCTGAAGGTCAGGTTGAGGATGCTCACTCTGTACTACGTTGCTAATCAGCGAGGCTATATGGTGGCTGGTTCCAGTAACCGGAGCGAGATTTCGGTAGGCTACTTTACCAAGTACGGGGATGGTGGGGTAGATATCATGCCTCTGGGTAATCTGGTTAAAACACAGGTAAGAGAGCTGGCTCGCTTTCTTGACATCCCGCAGCCGATTGTTGATAAACTCCCTTCAGCGGGATTATGGCAGGGTCAAACCGATGAAGGTGAGCTTGGCTTCAGCTATGATGAACTCGATGGTTATTTGCTCACTGGTGAGGTCTCAGGTAAGGTTAGGGAGAAGATTGAGTCCATGATTGCCGCCAGTGCCCACAAGCGCTCACTACCGCCAATACCTAGCTTCTAGTCCTGGCGATATTAAGAAGCCCCTGACTTTTTCGCTTATTTTAGATTGTTTGGTAATCCTATCCCCTATATCCCCTTCCCCTTGATGAAGGGGGAAGGGGAGATTTTAAAAAGAGGGGCTGGCGCTCCTCTTAAACACCCCACTCTGGTAACCCAGGTAATGGGGCGGGGTTAATAAATAATCTTTTTCTCTTGTTTTGGTGGGGCAGTTGTGCTATGATGCGGTTAAGGTGAGAAATGGTCACGGAAAGAGAGAAGGCGCTAGAGTTGGCTATTGGCCAGATTGAAAAACGGTTTGGCAAAGGCTCCATTATGAAACTGGGGGAGTCGGTGGCGACATCGCCAATAGAGGCTATTCCCAGTGGCTCGCTAGCTTTAGACCTAGCCTTAGGTGTTGGCGGTATCCCCAGGGGGCGAATCACCGAAATATTTGGCCCCGAATCATCCGGGAAAACTACGCTGGGTCAACACATACTTGCGGAAGCGCAGAAGCGGGGGGGTATGGTTGCCTATATTGATGTGGAGCATGCTTTGGATCCCTCTTATGCGGCGAATTGCGGCGTTAATGTTGATGATTTACTCATCTCTCAACCTGATACCGGGGAGCAGGCTTTGGAGATTACCGAAGCTCTCGTCAGGAGCAGTGCCATTGATGCGATAGTGATTGATAGCGTCGCGGCTTTAGTACCTCGGGCTGAAATTGAGGGGGAGATGGGGGATGCTCATGTTGGCTTGCAAGCCCGCCTGATGTCGCAGGCACTGAGAAAGCTGGCGGCTGCCATCGGTAGGTCAGGGACGGCGGTGATATTTATCAACCAGCTAAGAGAGAAGGTGGGTATTATCTTCGGCAATCCTGAGGTAACGCCAGGGGGCAGGGCTTTAAAGTTCTATAGTTCAGTGAGGATAGACCTGAGGCGTGCGGAGACAATCAAGCAGGGGGATAAGATAGTAGGTAGCCACATTAAAGCCAAGGTAGTCAAAAATAAGGTTGCGCCTCCGTTCCGAACTGCTGGGTTTGACATCATGTTTGACCACGGGATAAGCAGAGAGGGTAATCTTATTGACCTAGGCGTAGAGTTAGAGCTGATAAGTAAGGCTGGTGCCTTTCTCTCCTACGGTGATGTTCGCCTGGGGCAGGGTAGGGAGAGTGCCAGACAGTACCTGGCGCAGAATCCTGAGCTTGCCCAGGAAATTGAACAGAGAATAAGGGCCTCAGCCGCTACCACTCATGTTGCTATGCCCAGCAATTAAGGGCATTTCAGATAGCATAAATTGAATACTGGTAATAGAGTGTAAGGCTGAGGTGTAAGCTTCAGCCTTATATTTTTAGGGAGTGGGGCGAGCGAATGAGAAAGATTACCGCCCTCCGTATCGGGAGGAGTAGAGAAAAGCGGGTGAATGTCTTCCTGGACGACCGGTTTGCTTTTAGCCTGGGAGGCGAGGTGGCAGCCAAAGAGGGTCTGCAAGTTGGGCAGGGGCTGTCCACCGACCAGGTTGAAGCGCTGGCCAAGTCTGACCATTTTCACCGTTGTCTCAATGCGGCTTACCAGTACCTTAGCTACCGGCTGCGGAGTGAGGCTGAGGTAAGCGGACGGCTCAAGCGGCGCGGTTTTGATGGTGATTGTATCGAGGCAGTGGTGACCAGGCTTAAGGAGCGGGGTTTAGTCGATGACATCGCCTTTGCTCAATTCTGGAAAGAGAATCGGGAATCATTTAGTCCGCGCAGTCAGCGGCTAACCAAGTTAGAGCTGCGGCGAATGGGGGTAGTCAGTGACATCATCGAGCAGGTGGTTGATGATGTTGACGATGGCGATAGTGCCTATCGGGCGGCGCTCGGTAAGACCCGTCATTGGCCGCTGTCTGACTATCAGAGTTTTCGGCGCCGTCTGGGTGAATATCTCAGGCGACGGGGCTTTAATTACGAAGTGATAAATCATACTGTGGAACGAGTATGGCGAGAACGAGGGAATAGCTCTGGGTAGCATTTTACGCTGGTATTAACTCAGTGAAGTAGCTATCTTTAGCTACCCCCGACAAAAAAATACAGATGAAAGGGGGTGGGAAATGGGAATAGATGTAGTAGTAATTTTAGCTATTTTCTCTGCCGCTTTTATTGTTGGTGTGGCATTTGGCGGTATGGCGGCCTTTCTTTGGCGGCGGGCAATGTTCAACCGGCAGTTGCGTATTGCCGAGAGAAAAGCCGCTAAAATGGTAGCTGATGCCAGAGATGAAGTCAAAGTGGTGGTGAGTGAGGCCCAGGATGAGTCAAAGAGAATCAAATCAACCGCGGAGACGGAGTATCGGGAACGGCGCTTTGAGCTACAGCGGCAGGAGAACCGTGTGTCGCAAAAGAGTGAGAATCTGGAACGCAAGTTAGAAGGGGTAGAGCAACGTGAGCGTAGCCTGGCCGGTAAAGAGAAGGAGATTGATTCCATCCGAACCCAGCTAGGGGAGCTCAGAGGCAGGCAGTTAAAGCAGCTGGAATTGATTTCGGGTATGTCTAGTGCCGAAGCAAGGGAACAACTGCTAGAGGCTATGGAGGTCGAGATACAGCAGGAGACCTCGCGGCGTCTTCGTGAGTGGGAAGTCAAGCTAAAAGAGGAAGCCGATGAGAAAGCCCAGGAGATTTTGTCACAGGCGATTCAGCGCAGCGCCTCTGAGATTGTGGCTGAGGCTACGGTGGCGGTGGTGCCTCTGCCCAGTGATGAGATGAAAGGCAGGCTTATCGGGCGGGAAGGTCGTAACATTAGAGCCCTGGAGCAGGCTACCGGCGTTGACCTGATTATTGACGATACTCCTGAGGCAGTAACCCTGTCCAGTTTTGACCCGGTACGACGAGAGATAGCCCGTACTTCTTTAAAAAAGCTCATCCTCGATGGCCGTATCCACCCGGCGCGCATTGAAGAGGTGGTTGCCAAGGCCAAGGAAGAGGTAGAGGCGGATATCTATAGTGCCGGTGAGCAGGCGGCCTACCAGGTGGGCGTGCACGGACTGCGTCCTGAGTTAATCAAGTTGCTCGGTCGCCTGAAATATCGTACCAGCTATGGACAGAACGCCTTATCGCATAGTATTGAGACGGCACATATCGCAGGTATGATTGCCTCCGAGCTGGGAGCCGATGTTGCCATCGCCAAAAGAGCCGGGCTGCTTCATGACCTTGGTAAAGCGGTGGACCGGGAGGTGGAAGGCACTCACGCTGCTATCGGGGCTGACCTGGTCAAGCAATGGGATAAGTCGCCGGAGGTGGTGCAGGGTGTTGCGGAACACCACCTTGAGACGGAGAATGTCAGCATGTGGGGCTTTATCATCTCCGCCGCCGACGCTATCAGTAGCGCCAGACCGGGAGCACGGCGGGAGTCGCTGGAGAGGTACCTGAAGCGGATGAAAGCACTGGAAGATATCGCCGATGGTTTCAAGGGGGTGGAGAAGTCCTACGCGATTCAAGCCGGGCGCGAGATTCGTATCCTGGTTAAGCCAGAAGAGATTGATGACCTGGGAGCGATGAGGATTGCTCGCGACATTGTGAAGAAGATAGAAGAAGGCCTAGAGTATCCCGGGCAAATCAAGGTTACCGTGCTCAGGGAAACGAGAGCGGTGGACTATGCTAAATAAGAGGAACCGATGTTAATATTGATGATTGGTGATATAATCGGCCAACCGGGTAGGCAAGCCGTGTCTAAATTGCTACGCGATTTGCGCCAGCAATACGAGCTGGATATGATTATTGCCAACGCAGAGAACTCAGCCGGTGGTTTTGGTCTGACCTCAACCATAACCAGGGAGCTGATGGATACCGGTATTGATGTCTTGACTTCCGGTAATCATATCTGGGCTCAGAAGGAGATTATTCCCTATCTTGATAGTGAGCTGCCCATACTGCGCCCATTAAACTATCCTCCGGGGGTACCCGGCAGGGGCTACATCATCACCAGACAGATTATGGTGGTTAATTTGATGGGCCGAACCTTTATGACTGCCTTGGACTGCCCGTTTCGGGCGATGGATAAGCTATTGGCTGAGCTTGAACACAAGCCACCGGTGATTATCGTTGATTTTCATGCCGAAGCTACCTCGGAGAAGGTGGCGATGGGGCGATACCTGGACGGCAGGGTCAGTGCCGTGCTCGGGACTCATACCCATGTCGGCACGATTGATGCCCAGATACTGCCTCAGGGCACCGCCTATGTTTCCGATATTGGTATGACCGGACCAATGGATTCAATCATCGGTGATGAAATTGAGTCAGTTTTGCAGCGCTTTCTGACCGGAATGCCGCATCGTCTATCGGTGGGAAAAGGGAAGCCAATCTTTAATGCCATAATGGTGGAAGTGGCTGAGGATAGTGGTAAGGCAATAAATATTGAGCGCATTTGTCTGACGATGGAGAAGTCGTGAGCAAGGTTGACCTGCATCTTCATACCACCATCTCTGACGGCAGATTTAGTCCGGCGGAGATTGTCCACAAAGCGGCGGAACTCGGGTTAGCCATTATTGCTCTGACTGACCATGACACCGTGGATGGGATTAGTCCGGCGCTGGAGGCGGCCAAAAAATTCCCCCAGCTAAAAATTATACCCGCGGTTGAGGTCAGTACTGATGTCCCCAGTGGTGAAGTTCATGTGCTCGGCTATTTTATCGATTATACCAGCCAGGAGCTGGCGGAGACCCTGGTTCGATTTCGTGATTCCAGAGAGAGACGGGCTCAGGGAATGGTGACCAAACTGGCGGGTCTAGGTATTCAGATTGACTGGCAGCGAGTCCGGGAAATCGCCGGTGATGGCTCCATCGCGCGTCCTCATGTTGCTCAGGCAATGCTGGAGAAGGGTTATATCAGTTCAATCAAGGAAGCCTTCGATAAATATATCGCTCGTGATGGCCCGGCCTATGTTGGGCGGGAAAAGCTGACGCCGGCAGATGCCGTAGCATTAATCGTGCGGACTCAGGGGTTACCGGTGATGGCGCATCCGTTCACGGTGCCTGACCCGGAGGCAATAATTATTGAGATGAAGGCAGCCGGCCTAGTGGGCCTTGAGGCCTATTACAATGGCTATACTACCGACGAAATTAATCGTTTGGTTCGCCTGGCTGACCGGCATGGTCTTATTGCCACCGGCGGCAGTGACTACCACGGTCTGGGAGGGATTGGCGAGACGATGATTGGTGGTGTGGAGGTACCGATGGCGTCAGTGGAAAGACTTATCGCCCTGGCGGAACAGCGAGCGTTAAAGGCGGTTAAACCATAATAATTACTAATTATTCTCCTTGAGGAGCTTATGGCCATCTGGTTTGCCTTAATGTTAGGGGCTTACCTTCTGGGTTCGGTGCCAGTCTCCTATCTGGTAGCTAAGCTTTGCGGGATAGACCTGAAGCGGTATGGGACCGGGCAGGTGGGGGCGGGTAACCTGTGGCGGATGACCTCGTGGCGGCTCGGGCTACCAGCAGGTGCTTTTGATTTAGCTAAAGGACTGGCGATGGTATGGGTGGCCCAGTTAGTGGGTCTGGGTGTCGTCTGGCAGATAACGGTAGGTCTGGCGGCACTTATCGGACATAACTGGTCGCTTTTTCTGCGTTTTAGCGGTGGCAGGGGAGTTGGCACCACGATGGGGGTAATCCTCATTCTCCCCTTGATAAATGACATGACACCCTGGGCAACGATAGCCTTTTTCAGCTTTCTGGTCGCTGGCTCGGTTATGCTGCGCAGCTCACCGCTACCGGTGCTTCTTAGTGTGGCGGCGCTCCCTTTAGTTAGCTCGTTTTTTGAACCATTTTCGGTTACCCTTGGTTTTTTGGCTATACTTCTGGTAATAGTCATTAAGCGACTAACGGCACCGCGAATGGTTGAGACTGTCCCACTTAGCAAGGGACGATTATTGCTTAACCGCCTACTTTTTGACCGGGATATAATGGATAGGAAAGCCTGGATGTATCGAAAACCTTCTGAAGCCAGTGCCAAGAAACAACCAAAACGAGGGAAAGGTTGACATAATGAAATGTGCTACTCATCCTTCGGTTGAGACTAACCTGAGGTG